>NZ_JBHUUV010000027.1:0-108762 GCF_042670885.1 Streptomyces sp. NPDC057136 | reverse complement strand
GGCCCCGGACCTTTCTCGGTCCGGGGCGGCGGGCGCAGGTAGCGGGCGCAGGCGGCGGGAGCGCCGTTCGCTACTGCTCGGAGGGGTGCGCGAACCACTGGTAGGCGGGTACGTGCGGTCCCCAGGTACCGGGGCGGCCGTCGGCTTGCTTCGTCACGAAGACGCTCGGCTCGGAGGCGGTCACGCCGCCGCCGGGTGAGCGGGCCGTGACGAACCAGGCGTGGGCCGTACCGGGCCTGAGTCCCTTCCAGCTCACCGAAGCGGTCGTGCCGGAGTCGACCGTGGTCCTGCCGATGATGCTCACGGGGTTGTAGAGCGCCATCGAGTCGGTCTTGAAGGCGGTCGTACGGGTGGTGAGGTCGACGGGGAGGACCATGTTGTCCTCGGTGCCGTCGTAACGGTGGTCAGTGTCGTACTCCGTGGCACCGAACTCGTCGAGAAGCGGCGAGTAGGTGTCCACGGTCAGCTCGGACCGGTCGACGTCGAACTGGAGCATCCGGAAGAAGCTCGCACCGAACCGCAGCTGCTCGTCGGGCTGATAGCCACCGATCTCGGTCAGCCCGAGCCGGTCCGCCGACACCGTGTAGAACTGGTAGTCCGCGAGCAGTTCGACGACATCGTGGGCGACCTCGCCGACGCGCGGCTTCACGTTCGTACCCACGCCGTGCTCATGACCGGCGAGGATCAGGAAGACGTTCGGGTTGTTCTGGACGACCTTCTTGTACAGCATCGACCCGTCGGGCGCGGAGAACGCGGCGCCGCGTCCATCGGGGTTGCCGCTCGGCGCGAGGTAGTCGTGCGAGAGCAGGATGCCGTTGCGGCCGGGGTAGCGCTTGAACACGGCGTCGGCCCATTCGGCTTCCTCACGCGTCACCGAGTAGGACAGGCCGACGACGACGAAGTCGACGCCGCCTGCGGAGAACAGGTCGTAGTGGTTCTGGTTGTCGCCCTCGCGCCACGGACCGCCGTACTCCGCGTGCTTCCAGCCCTGGGCCGCCGTCTGGTAACGCTCGGGCCCGTAGTACTGGTTGTAGATGGCAGAGGGGCCGTTCTCGGTGCCCGACTGGTTGTCGTGGTTGCCCGCGATCACACCGTTCGGGACGCCCGCGTCGTCCAGGATCTTCTGCTGCTTCGAGGACACCTCCATCTCACCGACGACCTGCTGCTGGGCGGCCTCCGTGGTGGGTTTGCGGATGTTGTTCTCGATGATGTCGCCGGTGTGGGCGACGTAGGCGATCTTGCGGTCGTCCTTGTTGGCCGCGGCCCAGCGGGTGACGTCGCCGTACGCCTTCTCCCAGACCGCGCGTTCCTCGGCCGTCTCCTGTTCCACCGCACCCTCGGAGAGGTACTGCGTATCGGTGTGGTGGACGATCGAGAAGTCGTACGAGCCCGGGTCGGCGAACGCGTTCGGGTCGCCCGCCTCGATGTCGTCGGCGAACGGGTCCTCGCCGGTCAGCATGACGTGGACCTGCTGCCCGTCGATGTACGTCCGGTCGACGGAGGCGGTCAGGACCGTGTTGCCCTCGGCGGCGCCGCGGGCGCTGGTCAGGACGTCCCATTGCTTCGCCCCGGTGTTCCACACGCGCAGTGCGGCAAGGCGCTCGGGGTCGATGACGCCCTCCCAGCGCAGGACCGGCTCGTCGACGTGGCCCTTCACCTGTACGTCGAACCGCTGGAACGTGACGTCCTCGGCGGTCGGCGCATCGAGTGTCATGCCGTCGGCAGGTGCGAGGCCGACGGCCTTCACCTTCTTCTCGCCCGCGACCCGGAGCGTTGTGGGGACGGACGTGGCCGAGCCCTCGTACACCTGGTTGGGGGTGAGGATCTCGGCCTCGGAGAAGGTGGCGCGCACCTTTCCGCCGTCGGGCTCGGCCACCTTCGCGGACAGTTCGACGCTGCCGCCCGCGTCGGTCGTGCCGGACTTCGGGGCGAGGTCGGCGGGGGCGTCCGGGATGCCCGCGGAGGTGAACGTCACCTCGCGGACCCCTGTGTTGCCCAGGCCGTCGGTGGCGGACACCGACAGGGTGTGCTCACCGGCGGACAGGCCGGGGCCCACGGAGGCGCCGAGTTCGACCGGTCGGCCGTCGAGCTTCACGTCCGGGCCGTCCACCACACCGGAGGCGTCCTCGACCCGGACGTCGAGGACGACCGAAGCGGTGAGCCGCTGAGCCGCGGCGGGGGTGCTGCCGGCCACCCGGGGCGCCGCGTTGTCGGTGACCAGGGTGCGGGTCGCGGTCGTGCCGGACTTCGAGGTCGCGGCCAGGGTGTGGCTGCCGTCGTCGATCTTCGTGGTGTCGAGGTCGGAGCGCAGTCCCTCCGCCGGACCGTCGACGAAGAACTCGAGGTCGATCTCGGTCAGCGGGTTGACGTTGCTGCCGCAGTCGCCGTCGCCCATGGCGTACGAGCCCTTGACCATACGGCCGGTGGCGGTGCCTGCGGTGGGGGTGAGCGTGATGCCCGAGAGGCTGAAGTCATCGCGGTTGTCGCCGCACGCCGTCGCGTAGGTGCCGGTCACGAAGTCGACCGTGTTCCAGCCGGGAACGAGCCACTCGTTGGAGAAGGCCAGGTCGACGTGCTCGCTGACGAAGTCGCTGTCGAGCGGCAGTTCCTGGCCGTTGACCACGATCTTGTTACGGTAGTTGGTGTCGATCGAGTTGCTGCCGACGGCGAAGCCGAGGGTCGCGTTGCCGGTTCCGAGCGTCTCGGAGACGGCGACGGCCGGGGCATCGACCGCGAAGTGCAGGGCTGCTTCCCGGAGTCGGGTGTCGCTGGTCCCGCAGGCGCCGTCGCCCATGGCGTACGAGTCGGCGATGTCCCGGCCCGTGACGGTCGCGCCGTCGAGGGTGAGGGCGGGCTTCGCTATGTCGAAGTCGTCGCGGTTGTTGCCGCAACTCTCCTTGTAGGGGCTGGTGACGACCGTGATCGTGTTGTCCCCGGGCACCAGGTGGCGCGCCGGGATCGCTATGTCGACTCGCTGGCTCACCCAGGTGCCGCCGAGGTCGATGCGCTTGCCGTTGACCAGCAGGTGATTGTCGTACTTGTCGTCGATCGAGTTCGACCCGACGTCGAAGGAGAACGTCGCCGCGTCGTTGCCGAGGCGCGGGAACGTGACGGGTGCTTCACCGTCCACCGTCAGTGACTCGACGCCTTCCTCCGAGCCCGCCGGCCGACCGGCGAACACCGACTGCCGGCCGGCGGTCAGCGTGCCGTCCTTGGGCAGGATGCGCGGGGCTCCCGCCGGGGCGTTGTTCACCGTGACGGCGCTCTTGACGGTCTTGCCCGAGGTGGTCTTCGCGCTCAGGACGTGCTCACCGTTGCCGAGGCGGGTGGTGTCGAGGTCGGCCCGGAGGCCGGTCGTGCCCTTCGGGTCGCCGAGGGCGAAGAAGCTGAGCTCCGCCCGCTTCCGCAGCGAGGTGTTGGATCCGCAACTGCCGTCGCCGAAGGCATACGTGTAGTCGTTCTCCTCACCGTCCGCGACCTCGCCGAGCAGTTCCAGGCGGATGTCGGAGAGCACGAAGTCGTCGTAGTTGGTGCCGCACGAGCTCTCGACCGTGCCGGCGAGGATCTCGATCCTGTTCTCGCCCTTGACCAGGTGCTGGTTCGGGATGTCGATCGTGCCGCGCTCGTTGACGAGGTTGCCGATGTCTGCCCGGTAATCACCGTTGACCAGCACGTGGTTGCGGTAGCGGGCCTCCGTCGAGTTCGACCCGACGTCGAAGGTGAGGCGGGACACGCCGTGCGTCAGCTCGGCATCGATCGCCGTGCCGTCGACGGCGAGTGCTGTCACGGAGTCACCGGCCATCGTCGGCGTGGCGCGGACCTCCTCCGTACCCTCCATGTATGCCCCGTCTCCCGGGGTGAGGGTGGGGAGAGCCGTGCTGTCGGTGTCCGGCGACGCGCTGTGTCCTCGCGGGGGCTCTTCCGCCCCGGCGTCGGCGTTCGCCGTCGTCAGGTTCCCACCGACGAGTAGCAGGGCGGCGAGTGCCGCTCCCACCAGCCGTTGCCGGCCGGATACGCCACTCCATGGTCTTCGCCGCTCTGCCGGCCTCATCAGCAGCCGCCCTTCCTGATCGCCGCAAGGTGACGGGCAGGCGGTACCGATGCTCCACGTGCCCACGGTGATCCTGGTCAGCGCAGATGAACGGCGGCGGATCCCCCGTGGACCATCAGGGGAAGGGTGCGCTGTTCCGGGAAGGCGGCCGGGCGGGGACACCGGCCTGCCGGAAGAGGGCGCGGGCGCGGCGAACTCCGCGAGCGCTACGAACCGGTGTGTGATCCGGCCGGTCGGCCTTCGACGCCAAGCACCTCTGAGCGTCCGCTGTTCTGATCGAGCGGCGTCGCACCGTACGCCGTGGCATCGTGGGGGGCATGACCATCGAGGTGCGCCCGGCTTCGGTCTTCGGGGACGTCCGTACGCTGGTCGGCCCGAAGTCGCCCGGCGCCAACGTCTGCTGGTGTCTTAGCCACCGCATCCCGTCCAGGCTCAACAACGAGCTTCGCGGGCCGGCCCGAGGTGAGTACGTCGCCGAGCCGTGCCGTACGCAACCCCCGCCCGGAGTGCTCGCCTACGACGGTGACGAGCCGGTCGGCTGGGCCGCCGTGGCACCGCGCGCGGACACCTCCTTCGCACGCAACCGCAAGATCCCGCACGTCGACGACCTGCCCGTCTGGTCGCTGTGGTGCATCCGTGTACGCCCCGGTCATCGCAAGCAGGGGATCTCGCACGCCCTCATCGCCGGTGCGGTCGACTTCGCCCGGGCCCACGGCGCACCGGCGATCGAGGCGTACCCCCTGGACAACGGCGACGCCAAGGTCGACATGACGATGGCGTACGCAGGAATCCGGAAGAACTTCGAACGCGCCGGGTTCACCCACGCCGCCGACACCACCTCGGTGCTGGCCGGTCACCCCCGGGTCCTGATGCGGCTCGATCTGCGCTGACAGGTCGTCGTCGGACAAGCGAGGTGTGTCGCGCGCGCCGCTCAGCGGGCGATCGTCCACCGCTGGGCCTCGGATCCGTCGCACGTCCACACCCTGAGCTTCTTGTAGTCCTCGTTGTAGGTCAGGCAGTCCTGATCACTGATCCTGATCTGGTACGCGTCGCCCCCGACGTTGACCACCTCCCACTTCTGCAACGAACTCCCCTTCCAGGTACTGATGTTCGCGAAGTAGGTGCTCTTGTTCTCGGTAAGGTCCGGCCCCAGGCCGTTGGTGATCTCGTAGCGGCCGCCGTCCGTCTCCTTGAAGGTCCACTGCGCGTTCGCGGCGCCCAGCTTTCCGGCGACGACTGTCGAACCGGAGGCGGCGTTCGCCGCGACGGCTCCCAGGTTGTTGACGGTCTTCAGGTTCACGGGAACCCCACCGGCGGCCGGCCGGAGCCGGCGGGTGTGGTCGCCGCCGTGTCGGTGCGGTAGCCGGGACGGGGGCCGGGGTTGGCGGGTACCCCCGGTGTGATGGGTGTGTCGCCGGGGAACGGCGTCTCGCCCTTGGGCACCGCTGGGACCGTCGGCACGTCGGTGGGGCGGAAGTTCACGGTGGAGCCGTTACGGTCCCACAGGCCGTAGAAGGCCCAATTGCCCCAGCCGCCGTCGCCCTCATTGGTGAAGCTGCCGCCGCCGGAGAAGATCCAGATCCGCTCGCGGCGTTGCAGTTGTCCGCGATGGGGTCGTACGTGCCGTCCGCCGTCGCGGGTGTGGCGAGACCACCGACCGCCAGGGCGCTCACGCATACGGCGGCCAGAACCGACAGCTTACTTCTCGAACGCACGGTTCTCCTTCAAAGGGGACCGACAGAGCTACGTACGCCTAGAGCCCTAATGAACCTGGCGTGGTGCGTCGCTTTCCGGTCAACCTCTTCCGGCCGCGCGTACCCGGCACGTGCGGCATACGCTCGACGAGCACCATCCGGACGATCGGGGAGATTCGCATGCTTGCGTCCTGGTACGACGAACAGGGGCCGGCCGCCGATGTGCTG
Source organism: Streptomyces sp. NPDC057136 (assembly GCF_042670885.1). Classification (NCBI taxonomy): domain Bacteria; kingdom Bacillati; phylum Actinomycetota; class Actinomycetes; order Kitasatosporales; family Streptomycetaceae; genus Streptomyces; species Streptomyces sp. NPDC057136. Next base: position 102,789 of record NZ_JBHUUV010000027.1, on the reverse strand, counting down.
CACGTCGGCGAGATGCCCGACCCCCGGCCCGGCGACGGCGAGGTGCGCGTTCGGATCAGCGTCTCGGGCGTCAGCCCCGGTGACACCAAGAAGCGACGCGGCTGGCTCGGCTCGTCCATGCCGTACCCGCGTGTGGTCCCGCACAGCGACGCCGCCGGTGTGATCGACGCCGTGGGCGCCGGCGTCGACACGCGGCGTATCGGTCAGCGGGTATGGGTGTACGGCGCCCAGTCCTACCGGCCTTCCGGAACGGCTGCCCAGTACACCGTCGTGCCCGCCCTTCAGGCCGTTGACCTGCCCGATCACCTCAGCGACGACCTCGGGGCCAGCCTGGGTATTCCCGGAATCACCGCGCACCGCGCCGTGTTCGGTGACGGCCCGGTCGACGGCCGCACCGTGTTGGTGCACGGCGTCCTCGGCGGTGTCGGTGCGCTCGCCGCGCAGCTCGCCCACTGGGGCGGGGCCACCGTCGTCGCCACCGTCCGGCGCGGACATGACCTGGCGCTCGTCGACCCCGGCGTGGTGTCCCACGCGGTCTCCCTCGACCAGGACGATCCCGCGAAGGACATCCTGGCGTACGCACCCCCCGGTGTGCAGCGCGTCATCGAGGTGGCCCTGTCCGACAACGCCGACCTCGATGCCTCCGTCGTCGCCGATGACGCGGTCATCGCCGCCTACGCCACGTGTGACGACCGGCCGCACCTCCCGTTCTGGCCCTTGCTGTTCAAGAACGTCACTCTGCGCCTGCTCGGCAGCGACGACTTCCCCGTAGCCGCCAAGCAACAGGCGGCTCGTGACCTAACGGCGGCCGCAGCCGTCGGTGCCCTCACGACGGGCGTCGGCGACCACTACCCGCTCGATCGGATCGCCCAGGCCCACGACCGGGTCGACGCGGGCGCGCGCCGACGCGTCCTGGTCACCATCCCCGAGTAGCGTCCCGCGCCACCGCGGGTACAACTCTGGGTGACGCAGTCCAGCCGATTCCCCCGTTGGACACGTAGGACACGTAGGACAGGATGACCGCATGAACGATCCCGCAAAACCGCCTGCCCTGCGCCCCGTCCAGGGAGTGGCCCACGTCGCCGTCGCCGCCCTCGCCCTCGCCGGAGCGGCCTGGGCGGCCTTGGCTATGTGGCACATCCGACTCGCCGCGGCCGGACAGCCGCCGTCCGGGCCGCCGGAGCAGGGCGGCGGCCGTCACCGCCCACTGAACGCACTGGAGAACGCCTACCACCTCGTAAGCTCCCTCGCGGGAGTGGCCACAGCGCTCTGCGCGATCGCCTTCCTGGCCTGGCTGTGGAGCGTACGCGACAACGCGCGTACCCTCTCGGGACAGCACCACCGCTACGCCTGGCCATGGGTGTACGCCGGCTGGGTCGTCCCCATCGCCAACCTCTGGGTCCCCCGCGGAATCATCGCGGACATCCACCGCGCGAGCGCCCCCGACGAACGCCTGCCGCATGCCGTGAACTGGTGGTGGGGCCTCTGGCTGGTCGGCACCCTGACCGGGACGGGCCTGCTGCACGCCGAAACTGCGGACACCGTCATCGCCCGCGCCTACACGGACGTCTCACCGCTGTTGTTCGTCGACGCCGCCGTCGTCGGTACGGCCGTGGCCGGCGCCTTGATGGTGCGCGCCGTCACCGCCGTACAGCAGAAACACATGCCGGAGTTCCTGCGGCAGACCGCCGGCTCCAAAACCCCCGGCATCACGCTCAGTAACTCATGACCCACTCGATCAGAACGCTTGACTCGGTGTAGTCGCGCGGCCCGGTGACGTCTGTTACGTGACGTTCAGGTGCTCACGCAGCGCGCCGCCGCACCCCGCGCGAGCACCGTGAGCCCGCGAACGGGGGCCGTCGCTTCCGACGGCCCCCGAGCCGCTATCCGGCGTACGTCTCGAACTCGGCGACCTTCGGGGTACCGGTCGAGCTGGTGATCTCGAAGGTGACCTTGCTCAGTGAGGTCCGGGGGAAGGTGATGACGCCTGCCCCACTGCCGGTGGTCAGGACCGCGCCTGTGTCGGCGTTGATGACCTTCCAGGACCCGATGCTGCCCGTGGAGCCTGCCGCCTCACGGATGTTGACCGAGGACACGGCGGTGGCCGAGCCCCACTTGACCGAGACGGAACCGGTCGCGCCGGCCGGCGACCAGTAGGTGCTCATGTCACCGTCGCGCACGTTGCCGTAGCTCGTCCCGTCGGCCTTGCTGGAGCCGTCGGAGCCGGCCCCTGTGCTGAGGTTGGTCCCGCTGGGCTGGGTCGGTCCGGGGGTGGGCTCGGTCGGGTCCGGAGTGGGGTTGGTGGGCGTCGGAGTCGGTGTCGGCGTCTGCGGCGAGCAGTTGCCGTCCGACACCTGCAGCCCCTTGTTGGCACCTGCCGTCTGACCCACGATGGCCGGCACACAGCTCGCGTCATCGAGGCTGTAGGCGTACGGGATGTTCACAGTGGTGTTGGACTGCGGGTTGGGACCGGCAGGGTTGTTCTCGCTGCCGGGGCTGGACCAGGTCACGTTGTCGAACGTGTTGCCGCTGACCTGCCAGTAACCGGCAGCGTCGGTGTAGAAGGTGCCCAGGACGTCCTTGGAGTCCTTGAAGTAGTTGTTGTCCACCTTGGCGCGGGCCCCGGCACGGGAGTTGATGCCGGACTCATTGAGCTTCACGTAGTAGTTGTTGTACATGTGGGCTATTCCGCCACGCAGCAGGGGCGCACGGGAGTCGATGTTCTCGTACAGGTTGTGGTGGTACGTGATGAAGCCGTTCGAGAGTTCGGTCTCACTGGACCCGACGAGGCCACCGCGGCCGGAGTTGCGCAGAGTGCTGTAGGACAGGGTCACGTACTGGGTGTTGTCCTTCATGTCGAAGAGGCCGTCGTACCCCTCCGACTCCCCGCCCGACGCTTCGAGGCTGGCGTGATCGACCCAGACGTTGCGGACGTCGCTCTCCATGCCGATGGCGTCCCCACCGTTGGACGTGGGCGAGCCGGACTTCTTGACGTTCCGGACGGTCACGTTCTGGATGATGATGTTGCTGGACTCGCGGATGTGGATGCCCAGTTGGTCGAAGACCGCTCCGCTGCCGACACCGACGAGCGTGACGTTGCTGATCTGCTTGAGCTCGATCACACCGTCGGCAGTGTTGCAGCTGGTGCCCGACACCTTGGTGGTGTTGCCGTGGTTGATGGTCCCCTCGACCTCGATGGTGATCGGGGTGCTGCTACTGGCCCGGCCGCACAGAGCCGCATGGATCGCGGTCCCCGTGGAGGCCCGCACCGTCTGCCCACCCGCACCGCCGGTGGTCCCACCGTTCTGGGTCGCGTAGCCGGTGGGTATGCCGGTCGCTGCCGACGCCTCGGGCGTCGAAAGAACCACTCCACCCACGGCCGCAACGGCCAACGTGGCCAGCGCCGCACTGAGTCGGAGTACGAATGGTCGTCTCATTCTGGTCTCCCCATTCCTCTTCGCATGTCGGGTATTGGTGCTTCATGCCATGGGCATGTCAGGCGCCCCTTGAGGCTGCCGACGTTTCGCTGAGCAGGTCCTGGTTGCCCTCATACCTGAGGGCGCTTCGATATGATCCGGTCGAACTGTCGAACTGCGCCCACCCGTGCCTGATCGATAGCGGCTCGTGTATCGATTCACGGCAATGCAGGGGAAAGCGCTTTCTGTCGCGCAGCATAGGGCCGGCCCTATTGGGCTGGCAAGGCTCCTGCCGCTTTCCGAAATGGCCAACTCTCGTGATCTCCAAGGCTGTTGTCGTTCGCGATCAAGACCGGACGTCGAGGTAGCACGTCAGAGGCTTGCCGCCGGGCTCTGCACGCAACCTCGACCGAGGTTCGGCGCCCCGCACCGCATCCGAACCACGAAGAGACCTGTACCCGGAGCACCTGAGAACCTCCTGGAACCCGCCCCGCAGCAAGCGCTCTCACCATCACGGCACAGCAATCGCCGACGAGCCGACTACGCACCAGGGGCGGCCCGCCCGACACGGTGCCGTCAACGCCCAGGCTCCCGCCGGGAGTACGCCGTGCGCAGTGCATCGCAAGCGGCAGCCTCCTGCGTCAGGGGGTGGGACATGCGGCGCGCAGTGAAGACGGCGGCAGTATGCCTGGCGGCCGCGCTGACCGCCGCAGTCGCGGTGCTGGCTTCACTCGAAGCCAACGCCGCGACCGCGCAAGACCGTTGGCCGGGCATCCTCGTTGTACTCCGGGCCGACCCCTGGCCCTGGGTGGGCGCGCTCGGCGCCGGGGCCGTGGTGCTGTCCGTGATCGCGGCGCTGATCAGTGGCGGCCCCTCGGCGTCCGCTCAGGACCCGCCCCCACCCGGCGCGCCCACCGTCCCGGCCTGGGTGGTGGACCGCGCGGAGAGCCGCCTGGCCGTGGCCGCCGTGTGCGGACGCAGGGCCGAGGCGGTGGTCATCACCACCGCCCTGGAGGGTGCGGGCGGCTTCGGCAAGACCACGCTCGCCACGCTTGTCTGCGCACAACGGCGAGTACGGCGCCGGTTCCGGGGCCTGGGCCGGGTCTATGCGGTCACCATTGGCCGGGACGTACGGGGAAGGTCGGCGATCGCGGCCAAGGTGGCGGAGGCAACGGCCTTCATCACCGGGGACACCACCGCCTTCGAGGACCCGGACCGGGCCGGTGAACATCTGGGGCGGCTGCTGGAACGGCGGCCACGAACCCTGCTCGTGCTGAACGATGTGTGGGAGCCCGAACAGCTGGCACCCTTCCTGCGGGGTGGCCGGAACTGCGTGCGGCTGGTGACCACACGGGTGCCGGACCTCCTGCCGGACGGCGCGGAGCGGCTTCGGGTGGACGAGATGTCCCCCGAGCAGGCCCGGTCGGTTCTCACCTGGGAACTGCCCGAGCTGCCGGACGAGACCGTGGCCGGTCTGCTGTGGGCCACCGGCCGATGGGCACTGCTGCTGCGGCTGACGAACCGCCTGATCACCCGGCAGATCGCCACCGGAGCCCATGCGGCGGCCGCCGCCCGGGCGGCCTTGGAAGGGCTACGGACAGGGGACCTGCCACCGGGGAGGCCCCGCCCCAGGCCGAAGGCCATCAGGACGAAGCCGATGCCGCGGGCACCGTCCACGCCGGACCCGGCGTAGAGCAGCATGGCCATCGGTACCCCCAGCGCCAGGAACGCGAAGGCGCAGGGCACGATGGCGACAGCAGAGGTCCGCAGGCCGTAGGAGATGTCGTTCCGGATGGCCGCCATGTCGTCGTCCTGGGCCGAGCGGGAGATCCGGGGCAGTACCGCGGTCATCACCGACACGGTGATGACGACTTGGGGCATCTGCCACAGCAGCAGCGCGTAGTTGTAGGCGGTGATACCGGAGCCCGTATACCCGGACAGTTCGGCGAGGGAACCCGCCTTCGTGGCGAGCTGAGTGACGACGATCATGCCGAGCTGGTTGGCCGGCACGAAGAGGAGCGTCCACTTGGCCAGGCCTATGGCCTTGCCAAGGCCGTGAAGCGCAAACGCGGCGTGAAACCGGCGTCGCGCAGGTACGGGAGCATGGCAAGCGCCTGCACGGTGAGGCCGAGCAGGGTGCCGAGCCCCAGGAGCCGTACGCCTTAGGCGTGACGGTCGAGGGCTCGACGCCGGATGCGGTGAAGCCACCGAACGCCCAGATGAAACCACCGAACGAGGCGATGATCACGACATTATTGAGAACCGGGGTCCACATCATCGCGCCGAAGCGGCCTCGGGCGTTGAGGATCTGTCCGAGCACCACATGTGCGCCCAGGAAGAACAGGGTGGGCAGGCAGTACCGGGCGAACGTCACGGTGACAGCCATACGTTCAGGGTCGGAGGCGATGTCTGGCGACATCATGTGCACCAGGAGCGGAGCCGCCGGCACGCATAGTGCTGTGACACTCGCCAGCACGACAACGACCAGCGTGAGCAAACGGTTGGCGTACGCCTCGTCTGTCATCCGGCGGATCCGTCGCACAGCACCCTGCTGCTCACCGACCACGCCACCGCCGCCATGACTGTGAAGCTCCTCAACACCCTCGTCCTCGCGCAGAGCCGCTTCGCCTATCCCTCCGCCTGCAGCACCGCTGCGACCGCTGTGGACACGCAGCTGGACGAGGCCGTCCGCGCATTGCGTGATCGCCACCCCAGGCTCGTCAGCACATGGCAGCCCACCTGCACACCAGTGCCTGATACCACCGGCACCTCGGGGCGCATGCGGGATCGGGGCGGCACCGCACGAGTGGTCACACCGTCTTTATCGCGCCTCCGTCGATGATGTGGTCCGCCCCGGTGGTGCTGCCGGCGAGGGGCGAGGCGAGGTAGGCGACGAGGGCGGCGACCTCGTCTGGGCTTACGAGCCTGCCGGTGACCATGCCCATGGCGGTCGGGAGATGGGCGAGGAGCTGTTCCTGTTCCAGGCCCATCGACTTGGCCAGCTCGGCTCCGTAGCCGTCGGGGCTTTCCCACATGTCCGTGCGGACGGGCCCGGGCGAGACGGTGTTGACGCGTACCCCCTGGGGGCCGAACTCCTCGGCCAGCGCCTTGCCGAACGCGGTCAGTGCAGCCTTGGCGGTGGTGTAGGCGATAGGGCCCGCATGCGGGGTCCTGGCCCCGTTGGAGGAGATGTTGACGATGGCGCCACGACTGTTGGTGAGGTGGGGCAGCGCGGCCCGGGTCGTGCGGACCGAGGCGAGGAAATTCAGGTCGAACGCGTCGCACCACTGCTGGTCGCTGAAGGTGAGGAAGCCGCCGGTCTGTCCCTCCCCCGCGTCGCCACCGCCGACATTGTTGACCAGGAGATCCAGCCCGCCGAGCTCGGCTTCGGCCTGTGCGACGAGCCGGGCAGGGCCGTCGGCTTGTGAAAGATCCACGGACACGCCGATCGCCCCGGTGGCCTTGAGCTCCGATGTGATCGTCCGTGCCGCGGCCACCACCCGCATCCCCTCACTCACCAGTGTGGAGACGATGGCCAAGCCGATGCCCCGGCTCGCGCCGGTCACGACAGCGGTCTTGTTCGCCAACTGCATGTCCATGGAGCACCCCTACCCGTAGATGAGACTTATTCGATGCGCAAACCTTAGAACTTGCAACACCAGTGTTGCAAGTAGCCGATGAATGGCAACTGTCCCGTAGTCTCCTCGGACAGTCAGGGAGAGGGAGCCTTGTGGATCGGAAGAGTCAGCAGCGGCCACTGCGCGCGGACGCGGAGCGGACCGTGAGGGCAATCCTGGAAGCTGCCGAGCGTGTCCTCAGCTCCAATCCGGCAGCCACCATGGAGCAGATCGCGGAGGCGGCGGGCGTCGCCCGGACGACGGTGCACCGCCGGTTCACCAGTCGTGAGGCGCTGGTGGACGCTCTGACAGCCTGGGCAACGCGGGAGTTCCACGAAGCCGTGACGAGCGCCCATCCCGACAGCGCTCCCCCACTGGTTGCCCTCTACCAAGCGACCGCCAACGTCCTCCGGGTCAAGATCGGGTGGGGGTTCGCCATGAGCAGGACCACACCGGAGGACCCCGACGTGGCACGAGCACACACGGAGGTGCTCGCTCAGTGCGACCGCCTGTTCCAGCGTGCACTGGAAGCCGGGGTGCTACGCCCTGACGCCGACCTGGCGTGGGCTCGCCGCGTCTATTACGCCCTCATTCACGAGGCCGCCCAGAATCGCTCGGACGAAGCCGACGACGTCGATGAACTGGCAACCCTCGTGGTCGACACTTTGTTGCGTGGCATCGGTCGGCCGGGCGGCTTCCTCGGCCCTTGACGCGTTCTCGTGACGCAGCTCGTCAAGACCTGTGGATCGGTTGATCGCCGTTTCGCTCGGGTGACTCGATCGCGACGAGTTCGACCTCGAAGCCGTCGTCGTTCTCCAGATAGGCGGCGTAGTGCTGTCGGCCGCCGGCATACGGATGCCGCTCGGGGAACAACAAGTGCCAGCCGTACTGAACGGCGCCGGCAGCCAACTTCTCGACGGTGCCTGCGTCTTCGACGTGGAAGGCCACATGGTTCAGTCCTGGGCGGCGGCGGTCGTACTCATCGGCGGTCAGCGCCGGGGACTGCTCGATGACCAGGTAGGTCGGCCCCAGCCGCCAGCTGCGGCCGCCGTCCCAGCTCTGGAACGGGGCGTATCCCAGCTCCGCGAGCAGCCGGCCGAGCGAGGCGAGTGCGCGGTGGAGGTCCGGCACCCAGAGCTCGATGTGATGCAGCGTGCCGTGCACGGGTCGGCTCATGCGGCCACCGCCTCGGTACGCCCGACGAGGTGGGGTGCGTTGACGGACGCGATACCGTCAACGTTGACTTCCGTGAGCACGCGTGTCTCCCCGACGCCGATCCACAGGTACTGAGCATTGATCGGCACAACCGGGGTGCTCCTCACCGCCGTTGCCTCGGGCGGAGGCTGTGCCGGAAGATAGAAACATGCAGTTCCCCTACGTCTACCGCGTCACCAAGTATGACCCCGCCGATCGTGACGAACACGGGCACTACACCGGCTCCGAGGATGTCCTCAGCGACCACGGCGAGGTCGAGGCGGCGTATCTTCAGGCGGTCGCGGCATTCGCCGGGGACACCGGCATCGACCACCTTGCCGTACGCGAACCGGCGGTTCCGTCCTTCGCGCACTTCGGCATCGAGGCTCCGGTGGACGGTTTCGGGCTGGACGGGCTCTTCCTGTCCGGTCCGACCGGCTTTCACGACGGGGCTGAGGTGCCGCTCGGTATCGCGCTGGAACTGGTGCGGGCCATGCTGCGCGACAACGGCGCCTGGTGCCGACTGGAGGCGGAGAACATCTTCGCGGTCCACGTGGGATGGGACCAGTACCTCTACATCAGCAGCAGCCGGCCCTGCGTGGAGGCACTGGCGCGGACCCGCAAGCTCGGGCTGTTCCCGGAACGCCTGGATGCCTCCCCGTACGCCTTCGAGGCCGAGAAGGAAGGCGTCCAGCGGCCTGGTGACGATGACTTCTGGGCGTACCTGCGCCAGGCAGTCGGCAACGGCGGCGCCGGAATCCTGGAGGAGAGCCACCTCCAAAACGCCTCACGCTGGCACCATCTCACCCGCGACACCGTCGACACGGTTCGCACGGGCCTGGCTCCCCGGGCCCGCCTGGCTGTATGGCCTCCCCTGTCCTGCGACGTCGATGCCGTCCTGGGAGACCTCCCCACCGAAGGCCTCGTCGAAGGCGTCTGGCAGGACGAGGACGGCGGGATCCACAGCGCCATCGCCGATGAGGACGGGTTCCCGGAGTTGACCGCCCGAATGTCCAGTGCCCCCGCCGCCGCGCTCCTGCCCGTTGATTCGGATGAACGTATTCCGCTGTTCACCGCTGTCATGCCCGACAACGACGGCGTCCTACGGGCTCGCTGGCAGACCGAGCCGACCCCGAACGAACGGCGCTGGGCCTTCCTCAAGACCCTTCACCGCGGTGAGATCGTCACCGGCACGGTGACCTGTATCGCCAACTTCGGTGTCTTCGTGGACATCGGCGGCTTCGACGCGCTGATCAATATCCCCGAGTTGTCATGGCGTCACATCAACCACCCCTCCGACGTGCTCTCCATCGGTCAGGAGATCAACGCCGAAATTCTCGACATCGACCACAGCCGTGAACGCGTATCGATGTCTCTCAAAGCCCTGCACGAGGATCCGATGCCAATGCTGACCGGGCGGATCGGCCAGACGATCGCCGGCTGCGTCACCAAGCTCGTGCCGTTCGGCGTGTTCGTACGCATTGAAGAGGTGGAGAACGGCTTCGAGGGACTGGTGCACAACTCCGAACTGACCGACGGACATCCGGACAGCCCTCAGCTCGGCGTCCAGGTTGGTGACGCTCTCCTGGTCAAGATCCTGGACATCGACCCGGTCCAGCGCCGGATCACCCTCTCGCACCGGCAAGCGACTTCAGGGATCTAGGGCCTCTCGTTTGGATCAGGCCCTAGGAGCGGCGATCGGGCATCATCGGCGGATACGCCGTCTTGAAGGAGATCTTCGTTCCATGACAACGCCGCTTGGTGATGCACCGCCTGCTCCCTGTCAACTGCCTCGGATCGGGACCGGGGTGGACATCCATCCGTTCATGGTGGGGCGGCCATTGCGTCTCGCCGGACTGGACTGGCCGGACGAGCCGATGGGCCTGGCAGGCGAGCCCGATGGTGATGTCGTCGTTCATGCCGCATGCAACGCGTTGCTGACAGCTGCGGATCTCGGCGACCTGGGCACCCATTTCGACACCTCCGCCCCTGAATGGGAGGGGGCTGCTCCGACCGTGCTGCTGGCTGAGACTGCCCGGCTGGTCAGGGGCGCCGGATTCGAGATCGGCAATGTGTCGGTGCAACTGATCGGAGAGCGCCCCAAGCTGGGCCCCCGCCGCGTGGAGGCCCAGAAGATCCTCACGGCTGCGCTCGGCGCCCCTGTGTTCATCGGTGCCGCCACCCCCGAGGGGCTGGGCTGGATCGGCCGTGGCGACGGCCTGGCTGCCCTTGCCAACGCACTGATTGTCGAGTTGCCGAGCGTCACCGGCGGCGGCTGACCTCGCCCGCACAGGCGGGTCGGTGGCGTCTCCGTCCCCCCGTCGAGCGGGCCGGCGTCGGCCGGTCAGTTGAACAGTTGGTCGCCGAGGGAGCTGCGGCGGTACAGGACCTGCCGTCCGTCACGAGCCCGGGTGACGAGGCCGGTGGCGTACAGCACGCGCAGGTGCTGGGATACGGCACTCGGGGTGACTCGGAGGCGGCGCGCGATCTCGACCGTGGGGAGCGGCTCGTCAACGGGGCTGAGCAGTCGCTGCCGGCCGCGGCAGATGCGTCGAGCAACAGCCGGACGAAACAGCGCTGTGGACGAGGGCTGCAGAGCAGCTATCGTGCAGGCGTGACCGGCTCTGCACTACGTCCGCTGCTCTTCCTCGACGTCGATGGACCACTCATTCCCTTCGGCGCGTCACGGCAGGAGTATCCGGATGGCTACCCGACCTATGAGACCGGTCACGAAGTCGGGATGGCGACCTCGAATCCGCTTCTGGCCAGGATCAACCCCGAGCATGGTCCACGGCTGATGGCGCTGCCCTGCGATCTGGTCTGGGCCACGACATGGATGCATGATGCGAACGACTCCGTCTCCCCGCAGATCGGCCTGCCGCAACTGCCCGTGGTGATCTGGCCGGAGCCGTCCAACGCCGATGAACAAGCCGACCGGGACGGGGTGCACTGGAAAACCCGCGCCCTTGTGGAATGGGCGGCAGGGCGCTCATTCGCCTGGGTGGATGATGAAATCACCGGCGCCGATCGGGCCTGGGTATCCGCCCACCATCAAGGACAAGCCCTGCTCCACCGCGTCGACCCCCGGCACGGGCTCACCGACGCCGACTACGAGACTCTCAGTGAGTGGTTGCACCAGGCTCTCAGAACAACGTCGCCCCAACGTGGTGCTTGAACGGTCCCAGGAGTCACGACGCTGCTGCACGCCTTCCCGCCTGGGCTGCGTCCGGACTCAGTCCCAGGCCGATCACTTGGCGGGACGAGTCCACGCCTTGGCCTCAGCGGCTGGAGACCGACCGAACCCTCGTCGCCCACCCGGATTCGATCGGCGTACGCATCCTGGGCACCGACGGTTGGACCGAGTTGCACCTCGTCCTGTACCGAGGCGGCTGGGCCGACCTCGACGCGCTGACCGACGACAAGGTCCTTACCGAATGTCCCCGGATCACCACCCCGGCCGAGTTCGGCGGCGTCCTCGACTTCGCCGTCGCACGCTTCCTCAGCACAGGGCAGCGACGGACCACCTGACACAGGATCGTGTACGGAGCGCGCATTTGCGGTAGCCGACATGTCGTCTGCCACAAGGATGGACTCAGGCGCTGATGTCCTCGTCAGCAAAGACCGTACCCGCCGGCCCCGGAAGAGCTGGGGCAACTCCGGCATTCAGCAGCACCATGGTGGTGGTGCCGGTCCATCGGATGGTGTCGAGCGTCATTCCGTTGCTGGTCGGCCAGTCGAGGAAGGTAGCTGCCGCGGTGACATGGCAGCGGACGTTCAGGCCTGGAGGTGGGTGGCGTGCCTCGCCGAGCGTCGGCGGAGTCTGCGCGGGTGGAACCCAGATCGCGTATCCGTGGAGAATCCGGCGCTCGGCGAGGTCGTCACGTCACACCGCGGGCAGTGCGTACAGCCGCTTCCCGTGCATCACGGTGAGCCGCTTGCCCGCCACCACGACGTACCACTGTTGAATGTCGCCGGTCTTGTCGTTGTACGTCCAGCGCAGCTTCCCGGTCGCCGTGTCGAAGGCATGCACGCCTCCCTCGTCGTCGAACTCGGTCGCGCCGTACAGGGTGCCGCCCACCTTGGTGAACTGCCATGCCTGCGCGGCCGACTCCAGCAGGTCCTCGTTGTGCCAGATCTGCTTCCCCGTGGCGGGGTTCACCGCCCACAGGCCACGCACGCTGTCGGACGCGTAGAGCACCCCGTCCACCACCTGCGGGTCCTTGAACAGGCTGAACTCCTCCGTCGCAAGGGACCAGCGTTCCTTGCCCGATGCCAGGTCGAACGCCCGCAGCCGCTGCCCGTCCGCCACGATCACCAGATCCTCGTGGACGGCGAAGCGACGGTAGTTGGACTTGCCGATCTTCTTCGTCCACACCTGCCGGCCCGTCGTCGTGTCACGGACGGTCAAGTTCTTCCGGTAATCCGTGTACACAAGCCGCGTGTCCACGACCGACGCGGTGATGCCGTACTCCTCGGTGCCCGCGTCGCGCTTCTCGCTCCAGGCCACCTTGCCGGTGGTCGTGTCGATCGCGGCAATCACGTTGGTCGGCGTCGAGAAGTCCTTCTCCAGGATGCCGGCGAGCACGTATACGTGACGGTCGTCGGCCGCCATCGGGCGCGGCTGCTGGTACGACTTGCCCAGGCGACTGCGCCAGGTCTCCTTGCCGGTGGCCGGATCGAGACCCACGACGTCGCCGTCGTACTCGGCGCTGGAAAGGTAGAGCGTTCCGCCTCCGATGATGAGTCGGGCCCCGGGGGTGGTGATTCCCGCCCGCGACCACTTCTCCTTGCCGCTGACGACATCCCGTCCCACGAGTGGGTCGCCCGACACCAGGACTACGTCCCCGACCACAGCGAGGGCCTGGATTCCGGCCAGATTGTCGTTTGCGGTGTCCGCCTGCCACAGCGGCTCGGGCGCGGTGCCCGGAGGCGGCGTGGTGAAGTCGTCACCGGTCTTGCCCGCGTCGGGCTTCGCGCTGCCGACCGGCTTGTCAGCCGTATCCTCGGGACCGCACCCCACGACTCCGGCTCCTATGACGGCGAGCCCCAGCCCTGTCCCGGCCAGCCTGAGTATCTGTCTGCGCGACACCGATCGACCATCGCCTGTACCCATGCCTGTACCCATGCCTGTTCCCCCGCTTTCGTCCAGCTGAGACGACATTCCTCGGACGTCTTCAGCGCCGACAGACTAACGTCGACTTTCGGCCGGACTCCGGGCGGTACGTGATCGGGACAGGGCTGTGAAGTTCTCGTCATCGCGTCACAGGACCCCGCCGCGGAGATCCGGGTCCCGACCGAAGCGGCTCGGCGTGCAGCACGGCCGCGCCGTTACTGGTCGCCGCGTGCGCGGTGAGCAGCGCTGCCCGGCCCGCTGTCACTGGCGACGTGGGGCGGCCTCTTCTCTCGGATTATGGGGAGCGGTGAGGTCGAGCAAGAGCATGGCGTCGTAGTCGGGTGTGCCGGGCTCGGCGATGTACACGCCCAGACGTTGCCCAGGTGTGCCTTCGAGCTGCATGGCCTGGAAGCCGAGGGTGAGGTCGCCGACCGTCGGGTGGTGGAAGGTCTTGGTCGCGTACTTGCGTCCCGTGACGTCGTAGCGCTCCCAGAGCCCGGCGAAGTCGGGGCTCTTGAGCAGGAGTTCGCCGACCAGGGTGGTCAGGTCGGGGGCGTCGGGGTCGGTTCCGGCCAGGGCTCGCAGGCGGGCGACGCAGCCGCGGATCTGGTTGTCCCAGTCGGTGAACACCTCGCGGGCGGCGGGGTGGAGGAACAGGTAGCGGGCCAGGTTGCGCTGCTTGACCGGCCAGTCGCCGATCCCGGCGTACAGGGCGAGGCCACCGGGGTTCCACGCGAGCAGGTCCATGCTGCGGCTGACCACGTAGGCGGGGTGGGGCCGCATCGTCTCCAGCAGCTGTTTGATGTGCGGGCGCACCGTGCGGCTGGGCGTGGGGGGCGGTTCGGGGGCGTAGCGAGCGGCGCGGGCCGCGAGCTCGCGCAGGTGCTGGTGCTCGTCGTCGCCCAGGCGCAGCGCACGGGCAAGGGCATCGACCACCTCGGGACTGGGCCGGGTTTCCTTGCCGCGCTCCAGGCGGGCGTAGTAGTCGATGCTGACTCCGGACAGGGTGGCCAGTTCTTCGCGGCGCAGGCCGGGGGTGCGGCGGACCCCGGGGCCGGTGGCGAGGCCGGCCTGTTCGGGGCTGGTCTGAGTGCGGCGGGCACGCAGGAAGCGCCCCAGCTCGGTGCCGCTGTGCTGCTCGGGTGCCATGACTCCAGTCTCACACCGCCGTGACCTGGGCGGCAGCCTCGAGGGGGACCTGTCACACCGTGGCTGGCCACTCAGCGGCACAGCTCGGCCTTCCTCATGAACGCGCGCGGCGGCAGTGTGGATGGCGTACTCAGGAATCGTCCGAGCAGGCGTAGGCCCCTTCGTGCCCGCCCCCTGGTGCCCGGCTTCCTGCTGCAGCCACCCGCCCACGGACAACGCGCCTCGCCCGCAGCGGCCGGGCGGGGTGCCGGGAACTGAGGTTGCGCGACCCGTGTCCATGGCGGGAAATGACCAGGAGAGGAGAACCACGATGAAACACATCAAACTGCGTGACCTGGAGGTTTCCCGTATCGGGCTGGGCGCGATGGGCATGTCCCACGGCTACACCGACTCCGGAACCGACGAGGCGGAGTCCCTACGCACGATCCATCGGGCGCTGGAGCTGGGCGTCACCTTGATCGACACCGCCGAAATCTACGGCCCCTACGCCAACGAGGAACTCGTCGGACGCGCCCTGAAGGGCCGACGTGACCAGGTGGTACTGGCGACGAAGTTCGGCCTCGTCTCGCACAAGGGTGCCGGAGCGTGGAGCCTCGACAGCAGCCCGGCCAACATCCGCACCGCCGTCGAGGGCTCGCTGAAGCGCCTTGCCACCGACCACATCGACCTGTACTACCAGCACCGCGTCGACCCGAACACACCCATCGAGGAGACCGCCGGCGCCGTGGCCGAACTGATCGCCGAGGGCAAAGTCCGTGCGTTCGGCCTGTCCGAGGCCGGACCGGACACCATCCGCCGCGCCCACGCCGTCCAGCCCGTCACCGCGGTCCAGTCGGAGTACTCGCTGTGGACCCGCGGCCTGGAGGAGCGGGCACTGCCGGTGCTGCGCGAACTGAACATCGGCCTGGTGCCCTTCTCACCACTCGGTCACGGCTTCCTCACCGGCACGATCCGCTCCACCGACGACTTCAAGGAAGGCGACTTCCGGCACGGCAATCCGCGCTTCATCGGCGAGAACTTCCAGCACAACCTGCGTATCGCCGACGAGGTCCAGGCCGTCGCCGCCGAGGCCGGTGCCACGCCGGCCCAGGTCGCCCTGGCCTGGCTCCTTGCCCAGGGTGACGACATCGCGCCCATCCCCGGCACCAAGCGTGTCCACCGGGTCGAGGAGAACACCGCCGCCGACGGCATCCGGCTGACCGACGAGCAGCTCGCGAAGCTCAGCAGCCTGCCCCCGGCGGCCGGAGAGACCCACGCGGAAGGCGCCCGGCAGGCACTCGAGCGCTGAGCCCCCCGCACCCGCTTCACCTGCCGATTCGACGTCAAGGAACCCCATGCAGACCGTCACCCTGAACACCGGTATCGACATGCCGATCCTCGGCTTCGGCGTCTACCAGATCCCGCCCGAGGAGACCGAACAGGCCGTTACCGACGCCCTCGCGGCCGGCTACCGACTGCTCGACACGGCGGCCGCGTACGGGAACGAGAAAGCCGTCGGCCGGGCCATCAAGAACAGCGGCATCCCGCGCGAGGAACTGTTCGTCACCACGAAACTGTG
This sequence comes from Streptomyces sp. NPDC057136, assembly GCF_042670885.1. Lineage (NCBI taxonomy): Bacteria > Bacillati > Actinomycetota > Actinomycetes > Kitasatosporales > Streptomycetaceae > Streptomyces > Streptomyces sp. NPDC057136. Next base: position 86,742 of record NZ_JBHUUV010000027.1, on the reverse strand, counting down.
GGTCCAGGACGCGCCCGCGCAGGAGAACACCAAGCGCGCCCTCGATGCATCGCTGGACAAGCTCGGCCTCGACCATCTCGACCTCTACTTGATGCACCAGCCCTACGGCGACGTGTACGCGCAGTGGCGCGGCATGAAGGACGCCTACCGAGAGGGCCGTGCCAAGGCCATCGGCGTCGCCAACTTCTACGCCGACCGGCTGGTCGACCTCATCGTCAACAACGACGTCACGCCCGCGGTCAACCAGATCGAGACCCACCCGTTCTTCCAGCGCACCACCGACCAGGAACTCATGCGTGCGCACGGGGTCCAGATCCAGTCGTGGGGCGGGTTCGCCGAAGGCAGGAACCACCTGTTCACGCACCCGCTGCTGAGCGGGATCGGTGAACAGCACGGCAAGTCCGTGGCGCAGGTGGTGCTGCGCTGGCTGACCCAGCGCGGCGTCGTCGCCATCCCCAAGTCGGTACGTGCCGAGCGCATGGCCGAGAACATCGACATCTTCGACTTCGAGCTCACCGACGCCCAGATGGCCGCAATCGCCACTCTGGACACCGGAAACTCCTTGTTCTTCGACCACCACGACCCGGAGATCGTCGCCGGGCTCGCCAAGCGGCGCCTGACCGCCTGACCTGGGCGCGCCCCCGCCGGCCGCCCACGTGGCCCGGGGTGACAGTGGGTGCGGGCCCCGGCGAAACCCCTCCGCTCGGAAGGAAAGACCATGACGACCTGGAAGGGCTCGGATCTGGAGCAGATCGGAGCAGCCGAAGAACTGGACCTGCAGTCCGAACGCGCCGACGGCACTCTGCGCGACCCCGTCACCATGTGGGTGGTCCGCGCAGGTGACCACGTCTACGTACGTTCGGTCAAGGGCCCCGACGGGCCCTGGTACCGGGCAATGCAGTCCCGTCACCAGGGCCGTATCGAGGCAGGCGGCGTGCAGCAGGAGGTGACCTTCCGCGAGGCCGACCCCGGCGAGTACGCAGATGTGGACGCCGCTTATCGCGACAAGTACGGGCGCTACACGAGCATCGTCGAGCACGTCCTGACCGACCGGGCCCGCGCCTCCACCCTCCGCCTGGAGCGGCGCTGACGGCAGCCCTCGCTGTCCTGCGCGGCGATCATCCCCACACTGCACCACATATCAACTTCCCCACGAGACAAGGGAGATCTTTGCTCATGCGAGCTGCGGCGGGGTGGATGATCACGGGGGCCCAGGGTGCGTTGAAAGCCGTGCGTCGTTGCTCCCACCAGGGGTAGTCACGGGCGTGGAAGACCTTCCGCAGCAGGTCGTGGACTTCTTGCTTGGCTGCGGTGCGGTGGTCGCGCCGGTCGTACGCGGGGTTGTCCAGGGCCGGGAAGTCGTCGGCCAGTTCGGTGCGGAGGCGGTCATCGGTGTACCTCCGATCGATACGTGGGGTGGAAGCCGGCAGGTCACGCCCAGCGCGATCCGCATGCCCTTGCCCTCCTCGCCCAGGAGGTCGACTGCATCCCACGCGAGCACCGCGAACTCGTCGCCGCGCTGCGCGCCCGCGACACCGACACCGCGCTCGACCCCTTCGCCGCGCACCGCCGCCACGCCGTCGACGTGGTCACCGGCACCACCGCCCCGAGGTGAGTGTGTGTACCGGACCGCTTCCGTGGCCAACTGCTGCTTGCCCTCGGGGAAGTAGTGGTACGTCGAGCCGAGCGGTGCCTTGGCGTGCTTGGCCATCTCCCTGATGCTCGTGGCGCTCAGACCGCGTCGACTGATCATGTCTGCGGCGTCGGCCCCCAATGTGTCGATTCGTGCGGCGGGGCGCAATGATTCCCTGCCTGTGTCGCAAATGCGCAATGATCATCCGCCGATGCGCAACAACCCTGCATTACGAGCGCGAACTCCGGGGCTTAGGCTCATGCCTCGTACCAGGAGTGGCGGCGACCGCCTGCTCGGCGGTTCCCCATCCCCCTCGGGTCTCCTTCGTGGCGCCCGTGTCACCGCCGTAGGTCCCGTCCACCGACCCGCAGCGATGAAGGAGTCCCCGCAGTGCTGGACCAAGGCACAGTCGCGCCCGACACCAAGGCCCCCGCGCCGAAGCCGTCCGTGCTCTCCGCCCTTACTCGGCGCAAGCCGGTAGAACGCCTGGTCGCCGAGGGTGGGCAGGGTGAAGGCGGCAGCCTCCGCCGCTCGCTCTCCATGTGGCAGCTGACCATGATCAGCATCGGTGCCACACTCGGCACCGGAATCTTCGTGGTCCTCGGCGAGTCCGTTCCCAAGGCCGGCCCCGCCGTCACCCTCGCCTTCGTGTTCGCCGGACTCACGGCGCTCTTCTCGGCCCTCTCGTACGCCGAACTCGCCGGCACCATTCCTGTCGCCGGCTCCTCCTACTCGTATGCATACGCAACGATGGGTGAACTCGTCGCGTGGGTCTGTGGCTGGTGTCTGCTCCTGGAGTACGGCGTGTCCGTCGCCGCTGTCGCGGTCGGCTGGGGTGACTACCTCAACGAGCTGCTCGACGGCACCCTCGGCGTCACCCTCCCCACGGCGCTCAGCGCACCCCCCGGCGACGGCGGCATATTCAACCTCCCGGCCCTGATCGTCGTCGTGCTCGCCATGATGTTCCTGCTGGGTGGGGCCAAGGAGTCCGCCCGCGCCAACACGATCATGGTCGTCGTGAAGATCGCCGCGCTCGTCCTCTTCTGCGCGATCGGCTTCATGGGCTTCAAGTCGGGCAACTACAGCAACTTCATGCCGCTCGGCATCGAAAGCGTGGGCGCCGCGGGCGCCATCCTCTTCTTCTCCTACATCGGTTTCGACGCCGCCTCCACCGCCGGTGAAGAGGCCAAGAACCCCAAGCGCGACCTGCCGCGGGCGATCATGCTCTCCCTGGTCATCGTCACCGTGCTGTACGTGCTCGTCGCCGCCGTGGCCGTCGGCGCCTGGGACTGGAAGAAGTTCGCGGGCTCCGAGGCGACACTGGCCGCGATCATGAACGATGTCACCGGACAGAGCTTCTGGGGCACCCTGCTCGCGGGCGGCGCGGTCATCTCCATCGCGAGCGTGGTCCTGACGGTGCTCTACGGCCAGACCCGCATCCTCTTCGCGATGTCCCGCGACGGCCTCGTGCCCAAGGTCTTCGGCAAGGTGCACCCCAAGTCCGGGACACCTCGGGTCAACACCGTGATCGTCTCGCTCTTCTGCGGTGTCCTCGCGGCGGCCATCCCGCTCGGCAAGCTCGTCAGCGCGACCAGCATCGGCACGCTCTTCGCGTTCGCCCTGGTCAACATCGCCGTTGTCGTGCTGCGCCACAACCGGCCCGACATGGACCGTACGTTCAAGGTGCCCTTCGGCCCGCTCTTCCCCGCTCTGGGCTTCATCTTCTGCGGTTACAGCATGTACACCCTCGACCTGGACACGTGGACAGTGTTCGGTGCCTGGATGGCCGTCGGCCTTGTGTTCTACCTCGTGTACGGCATGCGTCGCTCCCGTCTGGCCTCCACAGAGAAGTGATCCACCCGTAGCGCGACTCAACGACCTCGACGAACGCATCGTCCACGCCCTCGCGGAGGACGCCCGTCGCTCCTACGCCGACATCGGCTCGCTCTTGGGGCTCTCCGCCCCGGCCGTGAAGCGCCACACGGACCGGCTCCGGGCCGAGGGTGCCACCCGGCGACGCGGACGCCGTCGTCCAGGTCTTCGTCTCCGACATGCGCCACCGGCGCCTCCACAACACGACGGCAACCCCGGAACCTGTACGCCCACCCCCCAACGGCAGGTGGGCGTACGGATTCCGGGCGCCCGAACTTACGGCAGATCCTTCAGGAGGAAGGCCAGTCGGGGCACGTCGTAGCCGGCGTCCACCACGATCAGGATGTCCGGGTCACCGTCCTTCCGCTGCCCGGCTGTGATCAGCCGCTCGATGAGCTCGCGCATCTGCCACGCGGTGACGGTAGCGGCATCATCGCCCGGCGCCAGACGCAGTGCGTCCCGCGGCGCGGTCCAGGAATTGCGGCCGGTCTCCAGCGCGCAGATCACCGAGTACGGCCAGCCGGGAACGTGAATGTGCTGGTCCTTGCCCCGTCCGTAGGTGTGGCACAGGATCCGCTGTCGGCCGACAGAGCACACTCGTCCCAGGCCGTTCGGGAGTATCGGGCCGGCGTGTGTCAGGGCCGTGTTCCCGCGATCTGGGCATGCATCAGGCGTGCGGGTGGGGCACGCCCCCGCCACTCCGGTCGCTCGTCACGCCGGGTGTGGCGGGGGCGAGACCGGTATCAGGCGCGCGTGTTGACGCTCACCGGCCTTGATCCGGTGGTCGGCGTCCAGCCCTGAAGCGTGGCCGGGATACCGACGCGGGTGTTGCAGTTGATCACCTGGAAGTGCAGGTGCGCGCCGTCCGCCGCCCCGGTGGCTCCCGACCAGCCGATGATCCGGCCCTGCGGGACCCAGTCGCCCGTGTTGTAGATCGCCCGGTTGAGGTGCGCGTAGTGGGTGCACTGGCCGTTCGAGTGGCGGATGATGACCTCGATGCCGTTCTGCCAGTACGGCGACCAATCCGAGACGAGAACCGTGCCGCCCTGCGCGGCGGAGACCTCGTAGTTCGCCGGCAGTCCGAAGTCCCAGGCGTACTCGTTGTACGGGCCGGTGTGCGAGTACGTGCCCTCGGGCCCTTGGGTGACGAGGTAGGACTCACCCGACGGGTAGGGAAGTTCGTAGTAGTAGTCAACGGCCGCGGCCGGAGGGGCTGCTATGAGGCCGATCCCTGCGACTGTGAGTGCTGAGCTCGCCATGGCGCCGAATCTGAGGAGAAGTCGTCTCGCGTTGCGCACTGTGCCTCCCGTTGAGGGTCTGATCCAGATTGGGCAACACTGGCACCAACAACCCCATTCAACAAGGCTGTTGAAAAAACTTGCAGCAAGTTCTGCCGCAGGCGGGGGCGGGCGGCTGGAGGTGGCGAAACGGCCTACGCCCCTGGCCTTCCGGTGCGATGGAATGTCTACGGTCGTCCCATGGGCGTTACGAGGATCACCGTGCTGACCATGCGGGACTGCCCCCACGTCCCGGTCGTACGCGACCGGATCACCGCCGCGCTGGACGGGCGCGAGGTCGCGGTGAAGCCCCCCTGCGGCACACGCGGCAGACCGCCCACCCCCTCGGCGCACGGCCGGCGCCCCATTGCCAACGGGTAGCGCGCCACGGGTGCACGGCAAGGACGTCACTATGGCCACCGCGCGCTCGTCGGTGTTGGCTCACCTCCGCTCGAGCGGAGTGAGCCGACGACGTGCGGGTTCCTCCTCGCTCGCGCCAGCATGCAACGACGGTAGCTGTGGCTTCGTCGATGTCTAGAGACAGCATTTGTGGCCCGGATGGTTGACGAGAAAGGGCGGCGCTGCCCGGCCGGTTCTCCACCTACGTTTGATCAATGACCAACCCGTCAAAGAGACAGGCCCTAGGCACCTCCACCACACCAGCAGTCTTCGCCTCAGATCAAGACCCTCTTGTCAACAACTCTCGTACCCAATACAGCTAGGTAAGGAAGGAATTCGAGCCACCCTTCGCGAGCTCGGACCCGCCTGCCCGCCCTGCAGCATGGCGTTCTCGGCCAATGTGGCCTCAAGTGGCCCAGGAGGCAGATGAGTTGTATGTAGGTTCAATGGGAGTGTGATCGACTTAGGCAAGCGGGAAGAGGCTTCATGGCAACGGCACCGTCGGCTCGCTGGCACAGGCTGGCCGTGCTCGCGGCCCTGATGCTGGCCGCGTTCACTTTCAACACCACGGAGAACCTGCCGATCGGGCTGCTCAAGCTCATCTCGGCCGACGTGCAGGTGTCACTCTCGGCGGTGGGCTATCTGGTCACCGCCTACGGGCTGACCGTCGCTCTGGTCTCCCTGCCTCTCGCGCACGTCACCCGGTCCATGCCGCGCCGCCATGTACTCACCGTGCTGCTGGCCGCGCTCGTCCTGTCCAGCCTGATCTCGGCGCTGGGCTCCAGCTACTGGCTGCTGATGGTCGCCCGGCTGGTGACCGCGCTCGCCCAGGCGCTGTTCTGGGCGGTGATGGGGCCGGTGGCGGTCGGCCTGTTCCCACCGGCTGTCCGGGGGCGGGTGATCGGGGTGCTGTCGGTGGCCGGTTCGCTGGCCCTGGTGCTGGGTGTCCCGCTCGGTACGTGGCTGGGCCAGCAGAGCGCGTGGCAGGTCCCGCTCGTCGTGCTGGCCGGGCTGGGGCTGGTCTCCCTCGTCACGATCGCTGTTCTGCTCCCGACGTCCCGTCCGGAGGAGGGGCACGCGGCCTACGGTTCGGCACCCGACAGGCGGCGGTTCAGGATCGTGCTGGTGACCACCGCCCTGTCCGTCACGGGCGCGTTCGCGGGCTATACGTACCTCGTGAAGTTCCTGGGTGACGTGAGCGGTTTCTCCGACACCTCCGTCAGCGCTCTGCTGATGGTCTCCGGCATCGCGGGCGTGGTCGGTGTGGCGATCGCGGGGCCGCTCCTGGACCGCTACCCGCGCGGCACGCTGGCCGTTCCGGTGGCCACCCAGGCGGCCGGCATGCTGGGCCTGTACGCGTTCGGTGCCGCCCCGGCCGGAGCCGTCGCGTGCCTCGCGCTGCTGGGCGGCTCGCTCGGCCCGGTGTTCATGGCCACGCAGAACCAGATGCTGCGCTTCGCTCCCGGCCGTACCGAAATCGCCCTGGCGGCCAACTCCGGTGCCTACAACGCCGGGGTCGCGGGCGGGGCGCTGCTCGGCGGCCTCATCCTGCCCGCCTGGGACGTGCGGGCCACCTTCCTGGTGGGCGGGCTGCTGACCGTCGCCGCGTTCGCGGCACTGCTCACCGAACGGATGCTGCCGCATGTGGAGCAGGGCCGTCTGGCCGAATCCGGCCGGACGGTGGACAGCAGCCCCGCCGAGCACCACTGATACCGACGGGCGACGCCCCGTCGGGCCCTCTCACCAGGCGTACGCCTCCGGGGCGGGCCCGCCGGGTCCGGGGAAGAGCGCGTCGAGCTCCTTGAGCTGGCTCCTGTCCAGGGAGATCTTCAGCGCTGCGAGGCCCTGGTCGAGCTGCTCGGCCACGCGTGGACCCAGGATCGGCGCGGTGACACCCGGCTGGTGCAACAGCCAGGCCAGGGCCACTTGGGCGGGCGGCAGACCGAGGTCGGCGCACCACTTCTCGTACGCCGCGATCCGATCGTGGTGCCGCTTCAGCTGCTTGCCCGATTTGGGCTCCGCCGCGCGGCCGTCAGCAGTGCCGCGGCGCACCGCTCCGCCCAGCAGACCGCCGTGCAGCGGGCTGTAGGGGAGCAGGCCGATGCCGTAGTCGCGGCAGGCGGGAAGCACTTCCAGCTCGACGGTGCGTTCCAGGAGGTTGTAGACGGACTGCTCGCTGACCGGGCCGGGTGTGTTGCGCTGCCGGGCGTGCTCCTGTGCCCTGGTCAGGTGCCATCCGGCAAAGTTGGAGGTGCCGACGTAGGTGACCTTTCCTTGGGCGACCAGCAGGTCCAGTGCCTGCCAGGTCTCCTCCCACGGTGTGGTCCGGTCGATGTGGTGCACCTGCAGCAGGTCGATGTGGTCGGTCCGGAGCCGGCGCAGCGAGTCCTCGCACGCCTTCCTGACGTGGAAGGCGGAAAGGCGGCCGGAGTTGGGCTTGAGGCCCATCATTCCGTAGACCTTGGTGGCCAGAACGATCTGGTCGCGACGTGCGGGATCCTCGGTGAGCCAGTTGCCGATGATCTGCTCCGTGATCCCCTCGCCCATCTGCGCGCCGTAGGTGTTGGCGGTGTCGAAGAGGTTCACGCCCTTCTCCAGGGCCAAGTTCATGATGGCGTGCGCCTCGGGCTCCGGTGTGTGGGGGCCGAAGTTCATGGTGCCCAGACCGAGGCGTCCGACGACCAGCCCCGAGCGTCCCAAGTTGGCGTACTTCATGATGCGGGTGCCTCCACCTCGTGACGGGAGCCCGGGGACCGAGCGGATTGGATGGATCGGACGGATCGGACGGCGCTCAGCCGGTGTTCCAGATCTGCGACCAAGGGGCCTGGCGACCGCTGGACGAAGTAGTGGTCGCCCGGCATCCGTACGACTGCCGCCCGCCCCGTGGTGTGTTGCTTCCAAGCGAGTGCGGGCACGTCGTCCTGGTCCCCGTAGTAGGAGACGATGTCGCAGGACAGGGGCGCGGTGGGCGGCAGATGGCCGTCGTACAGCTCCAAGTCGGCCCGCAGGACCGGGGTGGTGAGCTCGATGATCTCCTCCAGCAGCGCCGGGTCGGCCGGGCCCAGGGACGTGCTGAACGCACGGGTGGTGCGCTCCAGTTCGGCGGGGTCGAGCCGACCCTGGTCCACGGGTGTGCTTGGGTGCGGAGGGGAGCAGCCCGCCACGCACAGCAGGTCGGGCTCGACCAGGGCGGCGACGTCCAGGGCGAGCAGAGAACCCAGACTGTGGCCGAAGTAGACCAGGGGGCGGCCGGTGCCGCCCAGGCAGGACCGCACGGCGGCGGCCACCTCCTGCGCGGCCGTTGCCGCGTCGGTGTGCGGGGGCTCCACGAAGCGCTGTCCACGCCCGGGAAGGCACACGGCGGAAAGCCTCCAAGCCGCCGGTATCCGCCGTGCCCATGGCAGAAAGACCGACGGACCGCCACCACCGAACGGCATGACCACGATGTCCGCCTCCACGTCCGCCGGCTCGGTCAGCGTCGTCAGGACCGGGAACGAGGCGTGCTGGGTCATTGCCGCTCCCCGTCCGGCAGACCGTCGCTGCGGAGGGACGCGGGACGCATGTCGGTCCAGGTGCGCTCCACGTGTTCCAGGGTGGCCGCGCGGCTGTCCGGGCCGAACACGGCGTGCCAGCCCGCCGGCACCTCGGCGGACGCAGGCCACAGCGAGTGCTGGCCCTCGTGATTGACCAGGGCGAGGAACGATCCCGTCGGGTCCTCGAAGGGGTTCGGCACGGTTCTGCCTCCTTGTCTCTGGGAGTCGGGAATGGCGCGTCTGTGCGTCTGTGTCTCTGTGCGTCTATACCTCTGCGTGCAGGCGCGCGGCGAGTGAGGCCACGGTGGGCGCTTCGAAGAGGGCCCGGACGCGGATGTTCGCATCGAGGTCGGCCCGTATGCGAGCGACCAGTTTGGTGGCGAGCAGGGAATGCCCGCCGAGGTCGAAGAAGCTGTCGTCGATGCTGACCCGGGGCACCCCGAGAACCTGCTCGAACAGGTCGCACAGTGCCTTCTCGTTTGGCGTGCGCGGAGTCCGCCCCGCCCTGTGTCCCGCGGTGTCCGGTGCGGGCAGGGCGCGGCGGTCGAGTTTGCCGTTCGCGTTCAGGGGCAGCTGGTCCAGCTCGACGAAGGCGGCGGGGAGCATGTACGCGGGCAGGGTCCGTTCCAGGTGCGTGCGCAGTTCCTCCTGCTGGGGCGCCGACCGGAGAGCTGCCGCGTCCCGCGTGCCGCGGCTCGGCACGTAGTACGCGACCAGCTTTTTGTCGCCCGGCCGGTCCTCCCGTACGGTCACGGCCGCTTGGCCGACGCCGGGGTGGTCGGTCAGGGCCGCCGCCACTTCATCCGGCTCGATACGGAATCCCCGGATCTTGACCTGGTCGTCCGTCCGCCCGATGAACTCCAGGCAGCCGTCCCGGTGGCGACGGACCAGATCGCCGGTGCGGTACATCCGCTCTCCCGGGCCGCCGAAGGGATCGGCGACGAATCGCTCGGCGGTCAGCACGGGGCGGCCGAGGTATCCGTGTGCAAGTCCGGCGCCCGCGATGTACAGGTCACCTGCCACACCGGGCGGAACGGGCTGAAGGTGCCGGTTCAGCACATGGACGCGAGTGTTGTCGAGGGGGCGGCCGATGGGCGGAGTGCGGTGGCCGCAGTCCTCGCCCAGCCAGGCCGTGGCGTAGACGGTCGTTTCCGTCGGCCCGTAAATGTTGGCGATTCGGGCGCCGGGGACGGCGGTCCGCAGTTCCGTGACGACCTGGGCGGGCAGTGCTTCGCCTGCCAGTACGACGGTCTCCGCCTTGAGGTCCACGTCGTGGTGGCCGACGAGGTTGGACACGGCCGAGGGCACGGAGCTGATCAGACTGCCCGTCCAACGTCCTGCCGGGCGCTCCGCCACCGCCAGCACATCGCGGACGATCTCGATGCTGCCGCCGCACAGCAGGGGGCACAGGATCTCGAAGACGGAGACGTCGAAGGTCAGTGAGGTGGCGGCCAGGACATGGGAGAGCCCCTGTCGCCCGAAGGTGTCGCGGGCCCAGAACGCTAGGTTCACGGCAGCGGAGTGCGGGACGGCTACGCCCTTGGGGCGGCCGCTCGTCCCGGATGTGTAGATCACGTACGCGGTGTTGCCGGGGAGCGGTGCCTGCGGCCGGCCGTGGTCGGCGAGGCCGTCATCGGCCAGGCGGTCGTCGGCGAGGCCGTCATCGGCCAGGCCGTCGACGCGGAGCACGGGAAGGCCGTCGGGAAGCAGTGCGGAGGTCTCGTCGGTGGCGACCGCGCAGACGGGGGCCGCGTCGTCCAGGACCAGGGCGATGCGCCCTGCGGGGTGGCGCGGGTCCAGGGGAAGGTAGGCGGCGCCGGTCTTCAGTACGGCCAGTACGGCCACCACCATGTCCGCGGACCGGGGCAGGGCCAGGGCCACGAGCCCCTCCGGTCCCGCTCCGGCGGCGCTCAGACGCCTGGCGAGCCCGTCGGCACGGGCGTCGAGCCGGGCGTAGGTGAGACGGTCGCCGTCACAGATCACGGCCGTCGCGTCCGGGGTGCGGACGACCTGGTCCCGGAAGAGAGCGGGCAGGGTGATGGCGGGCCGGGGGCGGTCGGTGCGTGTGCGTTCCGCCAGCAGCTGGTGGTGCTCCTCGGGGGTCAGGACGTCCAGGGCCTCGACGGGCGTGTCCGGGGCGGCCACCGCCCCGGTGAGCAGGAGGGTCAGCCGGGCAACCAGGCCGAGGACGGTGTCCCGGTCGAACAGGTCGGTGCTGTACTCGAGGAATCCGGTCAGCCCATCCGGTTCGCCGTTCGCCGTCTGCTGCTCGGTGAGGTTGAGCAGCAGGTCGAAGCGGGCTGCCCCGGGGTGCAGGAGCTCGCTGTCGATCTTCAGCCCGGGGGTGGTCCAGTTGGGTTCGGGGGCGTTCTGCAGGGCCAGGGACACCTGGAAAAGCGGATGGCGGCCGATGGCGCGGGCCGGGTTGAGGTCCTCGACGAGGTACTCGAAGGGCACGTCCTGGTGCGCGTACGCGCCCAACGCGGTGTCACGTGTGCGGTGGAGCAGTTCCCGGAAGCTCGGGGAGCCGGAGGTGTCCGTCCGCAGGACGAGGGTGTTGACGAAGAATCCGACGGACCGGTCCAGGGCCTGGTCGGTACGTCCTGCGACGGGTGAGCCGATGGGTATGTCGTATCCCGCGCCCAGCCGGGTCAACAGGGCGGCCAGGGCGGCCTGCAGCGCCATGAAGAGGCTGGTGCCACTGTGGTGGGCCTGGTCGGCCAGGGCGCGGTGCAGTCCCGCGTCCCAAACGACCGGCACCGTCGCGCCCCGGTACGTGGGGTCCGCGGGGCGCGGGCGGTCCGAAGGGAGGTCCAGTTCCGCGGGCAGACCGCTGAGCTCTTGCCGCCAGTAGGCGAGTTGGCGGGCCAGCCGGCCGGCCGGGTCGCCGGGGTCGCCGAGCAGGTCGCGCTGCCACAGTGTGTAGTCGGCGTACTGCACGGGCGGCCCGGGCCGTTCGTCGGCATGGGCGTCGGCGGCCTGGGCGTCGGCGGCCTGGGCGTCGGCGGCCTGGGCGTCGGCGGGTGTCCCGGCCGGGACGGGGGGCGTGGCAGCGGCCTCGGGCACGGCCCCGGCGTGGACCTCGTAGGCCGCCATCAGGTCCTCGGCCAACGGGGCGAAGGACCAGCCGTCGCAGGCGATGTGATGGATCAGGAGCAGCAGTACGTGCCGGTGCGGGCCGAGGGAGAAGAGGTGGGCGCGCAGCGGAATGCCACCGGCAAGGTCGAAGGGCTGGTCGATCGCCTCGTCGAGGGCGGTGGTCAGCGCGTCATCGGTGACGCGCCGTACGGGCATGGCCGCGGGGGCGTCCGCCGGGTCGAGGATCCGCTGGCAGGGCTCGCCGTCCTGGTCGGGGAAGATCGTGCGCAGGACTTCGTGGCGGGCGACGAGGTCCTGGAGGGCTGCGCGGAGCGCGCCGGTGTCCAGTTCGCCGGTCAGCCGGAGCAGCCAGGGCACGTGGTACGCCCGGCTCGGTCCTTCCAGGTGGTGCAGGAACCACAGGCGGCGCTGGGCGAAGGACAGCGGCAGCGTGCTGGGGCGGTCGGCCTGCCGCAGCGCGGGACGGGTGTCGGTGTCGAACCCGCGGTCCTGGATCCGGTCGGCCAGCTGGGCGACGGTGGGGCTGTCGAAGAGTGCGCGGATGGGGAGTTCGGTGCCCCGCGCGGCACGTACCCGTGCCACGAGGCGGGTGGCCAGCAGGGAGTGACCACCGAGGGCGAAGAAGTCGTCGTCGATGCCGACGTCCGCGACGCCGAGGATCTCGCCGAACAGCTCGCACAGCTCGCGTTCGAGGTCCGTGCGCGCGGGGCGGCCGGAGCCGGCCTCGACGGCCGGGGCGGGCAGCGCCGCCCGGTCGAGCTTGCCGTTGACCGTCAGGGGCAGCCGCTCCAGGAGCACGATCGCCGTCGGCACCATGTAGTCGGGCAGCTGTTCCCGCAGGTACGCGCGCAGTGCGGCGGTCAGTCGCGTGCCGTGGCGCGCCGCTGCCGGGCTGGTGGCGTACGCGGCCGGTGCGCCCAGGTCGTCGGCGGGCTCGTACGCCTGCAGGGCGGTGCCGGCGCGGGAGAAGAGGACGTCGACAGCGTCCACGTCCATCGGTGACGGTGCGACCGCCACCTGGTAGCCGAGTTCCGCACCGAGTGCGTACAGCTCGTCGGGCTCGACCCCGTGCGGTGCGGCTGACAGGAGGTTCAGTGCCTCGGCCGGGGTCGCTCCCTCGTCGAGGGCCCGGGCGGCCGCGGCCTCCTGGGTCGTTCGCCGGTTGGGGATCGCGGACATCCGCAGGTGCGTGGGACGGTGCTCGCGCAGGTGCTTCGTGAGGGCGGCCGGGGTGTCCTCGATGTCGGGCCGACGCAGCCGGAGGGTCGCTTCGTGCGGGCCAGGTGTGGGCGGTGTCGTCGTCTTGTGCAGCACTGCGTCGTAGCGGTAGCGGGTCATCTCGTTGTGGTGGCGGCCGCGGCGCACCTGAATGTCGACCGCGCCGACCGACGGCTGCCGACGGGCGAAGGCGTGGAAGTAGTCGGGCGCCAGAAGCAGTTCCTCCTCCAGCGTCACTGCGCGTTCCACGGCCAGGCGCAGCCTGGCCGTGTCGTCGTCCGCAGCGGCGCGGTGCAGCTGCACGGCGGTGGTGAAGCAGCGCAGGGAGCGCGCGTCACGGACGTCGCCGACGAAGAGGGCCCCGCCGGGTGCGAGCAGCACGAGGGCCTGCGTCAGTACGTCGTGGAGATAGCCGGGGTTCGGGAAGTACTGCAGGACGGAGTTGAGGACGACGACGTCGAAGTGACCGGCGGGCAGCTCGCCGACGGTGTCGGCCGCCCGACAGCTCAGCCGGATCCGCGGGGCCAGGGCGGGCCGCGCCGCCACTTCGCGGCGCAGCAGGTCCACGGCTTGCTGGGAGACGTCCGTGCCCCAGTACTCCTGGCAGCCGGGAGCCAGCTGCGACAGCAGCAGGCCGGTGCCGACGCCGATCTCCAGGACGCGGTCGGGGTGCAGGGCGCGAATGCGGCGGACGGTTTCCTCGCGCCATTCCCGCATGTGGGGTGCGGGCAGGGACGCGCCGTCGCGGTAGCTGTCGTGCCAGCCGGAGAAGTCCTCGCCGAAGGCGGGGGTACGGGCGGAGCGCGTGCGCGCGTACTGGGAGTCGAACACCTTCGCCCAGTCGCCGACCTGCTCGGCGGCCGTGTCATCGGGTGCCTCGCCGGTCCGGGGGGCGGTGACGGCGTAGGCGGTCAGGCGTTGGTCGCCGGGGCGGTCCTCGCGGACGACGACGGCTGCCTGGCTCACGGCGGGATGGGTGGTGAGGACCGACTCGATCTCGCCCGGCTCGATGCGGAAGCCGCGGATCTTGACCTGCTGGTCCGCGCGGCCGAGGAACTCCAGTGCGCCTTGGGCGTTCCAGCGCGCCACGTCTCCGCTGCGGTACATGCGGCTGCCCGGCGGCCCGAAGGGGTCGGCGACGAAGCGTCCCGCGGTGAGGGCGGGTCGGTTCAGGTAGCAGCGTGCGACGCCGGGCCCGGCGACGTACAGCTCGCCGGGGACTCCGGCCGGCACGGGGCGCAGGGCCTCGTCGAGGACGTAGGTGGACAGGTCGGTGAGTGCGGTGCCGATCCTGCTGGCGGGCCGGCCGAGGGTGTCGTCCCGGGTGAGCGCCGTGTAGGTGACGTGGACGGTGGTCTCGGTGATGCCGTACATGTTGACCAGGACCGGTGCGTCGTCGGCGTGGCGCTCGTACCAGGCGGCCAGCTTCCCGAAGTCGAGTGGCTCGCCGCCGAACACGACGGCGCGCAGGACGAGCCGGTCTCCTTGCGCGGGCCGGTCCCGGTCGGCCTGGATCAGGGGATAGAAGGCCGACGGGGTCTGGCTGAGGACCGTGACGCGTTCTTCGGCGAGCAGGGTGAGGAAGCGGTCGGGTGTGCGGCTGATGTCGTAGGGGACGACGACCAGTCTTCCGCCGTGCAGGAGGGCACCCCACATCTCCCAGACCGACACGTCGAAGGCGTAGGAGTGGAAGAGGCTCCACACATCCTGTTCGGTGTAGTGGAAGTGGGACGCGCTGTGGGTGAAGAGGCGGACCACATTGCGATGGCTGACCACGACCCCCTTGGGCCGGCCGGTGGATCCCGAGGTGTAGATGACGTACGCGGCCGTGTCCGGACCCACGGGGGCGGTGCGGTCCACGTCGGTGGGGGCGGTCGCGTCCTGTTCCGCCAGCTCCGCGGCGGTCTGCGGAGTGGAGAGCACCAGTCGTGGCGTCGCAGCGCGCAGGTCAAGGGGGTCGAGGCTGAGCAGGAGCAGCGGGCGGGCGTCCTGCAGAATGCTCTCCAGCCGTTCCTCGGGGTGGTGCAGGTCCAGCGGGAGGTAGGCGGCGCCGGACTTGAGGACCGCGAGAATGGCCACGACGAGGTCGATCGAGCGCGGCAGGGCGAGGGCGATGAGCTGTTCGGGTCCCGCGCCGCGCTGGATCAGGACACGTGCCAGCCGGTTGGCGCGTGCGTCGAGTGCGGCGTAGTCGAGGCTGTCGCTGCCGTAGTTGACCGCCGTGCGACGGGGATGGCGCAGCGTCTGAGCCTCGAACAGGTCTGTCAGGGCCGTACCGTCGGCCGCTTGCCGGTGGCACGCCGGTACGCTTTCCGATCCGGTGATCGCCATTGCTCAGTTCCTCACTTGTTCGTCCGGCGGATCCCGCGGCCGGTCTGTCCCAGGTCTCTGTTCCGGGTAGGGCGGCCGGTCTGTTCCGGGTTGCGGCGGGGTGTCCACGGTCCGTCGTGTCGTCAGCCGGCGACGTCGGCGGCCCCGTTTCGCGGTGCGGCCGCCGGGTGCGGAGCGGGGCGGCTGCCGGGCGCCAGGACGCGCAGCAGGTTGTCGCACAGGAGGAGCCGTTGGTCGGTGCGGGAGACCCCGGAGAAGACGGTCGGGCCGTGCAGGATTTCGTCGGTCAGGCGTTTCAGCCCGCCGCCCATGCGGCCCAGCGGCCAGTCCGTCCCAAAGATGATCTTGTGGTTGATGCCCGCCCGGAAGAGCCGGTTGAGATGCTCCGGCCAGTCCCGAAGGGTCGGGGTGCTGGCGAACCCGCCGATGTCCAGGTACACGTTGGGCCGGTATGCCGCGAGGTAGCCGCCGGTGTCCACGTGGGTCAGCCCCGCGTGCCCCAGGACGAAGTCGACCTGCGGGAAGTCGCGGGCCACCCGGTCGATCTTGATCGGGTCCGCAGGCTCGTAGTCCAGGCTCGCCGCCGTGGGTCCGGTGTGTACGAACACGGGCAGCGACAGGGCCGCGCAGATCTCGTAGTACGGGTAGAGATCCGGGTCGGAAGGCGAATAGCCGCAGGGCGGATACAGCTTCACCCCGTCCAGGGCGTACTCGTCCACCATCTGCGCGAAGGCTCGCACCCCTTCGGGGCCGCGCCGCGGATCGACCCCGATGTAGACCCAGAAGCGATCGGGGTGGCGCTGCCGGATCTCGTGGTGGAGCCGGGCCGCCTCGGGGGGCGGCACACTTCCGGGCATGCGCAGGCTGAAGTCCGGGACCAGCAGCACCGCCCGTGCGATCCCGGCGGCGTCCATCTCGGCGACCAGCCCGTCGGCCAGGTGGTCCTGGTGCTGGTCGGCGTAGCTGCGGGCGATGCGGGCGACCGACGGGGACGCGCCCCTCGCGGAGAGCTTGCTGTGGACGTTGCCCGCGACGTCCTCGACGAACGCCTGGGGGATGAAGCGCGTTGATGCCACATGGCAGTGGCCGTCGTAGATGGTGGTCATCCGACGCAGTGGTGGACGATGCCCCGGACGGTGACGCCGTCACTGTGGTCGAAGGTGGCGAAGTCGAAGGTCGTGTCGATCTGTTCCTCCAGGTGAGCGATCAGGCCGACGAACGCCATGGAGTCGAGCAGACCTGTGTGGCTGAGATTGGTGTCCGCGTCGACGACGGTCTGCGTCTCCCCGGCGTTCCAGTCCTCCACCCATGCGATCAGCGACTTTTCCAGTTCCGCTCTGTCCTGCTTCATATCAGGCCACTCCTGTGCGTCGTTGCGGCATCGTGTGGTTGTGGTGGTGTGCCGTGCGGCCCTCCGGGAGCGGTCCCCGTGGACTTCCTGCGGCCGATCAGGCGCAGGCTGTTGCCGCTCATCAGCAGTCGTCGGTCGGGCTCCCGCAGTCCGGCGACGGCGGGGGAGCCCTGGGCGAACGCGCCGGCCAGGCTGCTGAGCGACTCCGACAGCCGGTAGGAGGGCCAGCAGGTACCGAAGAGGATCTTGTGGCAGATCCCCGTGCGGAGGAGCCGGTTCAGGTGCGCCTGCCAGCCGTCCGCGGCCAGGACCGAGTGGAACTGGCTGATGTCCAGGTGCACGTTGGGCCGGTGGGCGCACAGATAGGTCGCCTCGTCGACGTGGGTGACCCCGCCGTGCCCCAGGATGAAGTCGACCTGGGGGAAGTCGCGGGCCGCCCGGTCCAGCAGGAGTGGACTGCCGTAGGAGAAGTCCAGGGGCCCCCAGCCGGGACCCGTGTGGGAGAGGACGGGCAGTCCGTAGTGCGCGCAGATCTCGAAGTACGGGTCCAACCGCGCGTCACTGGGCGAGTAGCCGCACAGCGGATACAGCTTCAGCCCGGCGAAGCCGTACTCCGTCACGCACCGTTCGAAGAGGTCGATGCCGTCCTGGCCGGCTCGCGGGTCGACGCCCCAGAAGACGTGGAAGCGGCCCGGGTGGCGACGGGCGACCCGATCGTGCCAGGCCGCGAGTTCGGGACGGGACAGGCGGCACCGCGCCACCTGGGAGAAGTCGGGGACGACCAGGAACGCCTGGTCGACGCCCGCCTCGTCCATCTCGGCGACGAGCTTGTCGGCCTCGTCGTCCTGGTGGAGGGCGAGTACGTGGTCCAGGGTGCGCGAGGGTCGCACCCGGTGGCCGTACGAGGCCAGCCGGTGGTGGACGTTGGCGGCCTGGTACTCCAAGAAGGCGCGCGGGATGGCCAGTTCGCTGCCGAGCTGTACTTGCGCGTCGACGACGAGTGGCCGGTCGGAACTCCCGGCCCCCGTACGGTTGCCGGCAGTTCCGGCCGTCGTCGGCTCGGCCGATTCGCTCACCGGCCCCCCTCGTCAGCTGCGGGATCCGCTGCGGGCGCGGCGGAGAGCGTGGCGGCGAAGTGCTCCGCCGCACGGGCCCTGCTCAGCTTGAGATTGCCGGTCAGGAAGGCGGGGTCGGAGCGCAGCGGCCGCTCGGAGAAGACCATCGACATCACGCGCTGGTGGGCCGGGAGCGACCCGTTGACCTCCTCGACGCGCTTGCGGAGCTGCGTGCGCAGGGCGGCGTCCTTGGGGTCGGTCGGGGTGATGATCGCGCCGAGCCTGGCCGATTGCGAAGTCGGCACCACAATGATCTCGCTGAGGCCCTCGACGGAGACGAACGCACTCTCGATCTCGGCGGGGTGCACCTTGCGACCGCTGCCGAGCACGATGACGTCCTTCTTGCGGCCGATCAAGGTGAGGTACCCGTCCTCGTCCAGCCGCCCGTAATCACCGGTCAGGATGGAGCCGTCGGGACGGAAGCAGTCTTCCGGCGTCGAGCCGTCGTCGGTCTCGAAGTAGCCCCGGCTCAGCGGCGCCGGGCGGTTGATGACCACCTCCCCGTCGTCCAGGAAGGTCACCGCGTCCGGGTCGATCAGCTTGCCGACGGAGCCGAGGCGGTAGGCGCCCTGGGTGTTCCAGGCGACCATGCCGGTCTCTGTCAGCCCGTACGCCTCAAGGAGTCGGACATCCTGTTTCCAGTACCCTTCGAGGGTTTCACGCCGGATCGGCGCCATCCCCGTGATCAGGAAGCGTATGCGCCCACCGAGGAAGTCGCCCAGGGTGATGTCCGCGCCGCTTGAGGCACAGAGCTGCAGCGCGGTGTCATAGAAGACGGGTGGGCCTATCAGGAAGGTCGGCTGTTCCTTGCGCAGGGCCTGGAAAACGCGCTGGTAGGGGGCGAGCACCAGATCCGCCCCGAGCCACAGGCAGCAGTAGACCGACAGCCGCTGCTGGTAGTTGGAGAGCGGCAGGAAGATCAGGTGCCGGTCGGCGGCGGTCAGACGGTAGCTGTCGATGAAGCGGTTGATGACGTAGTCGGTGCCGCTTCCGCTGATCTGGAGTCCCTTGAGCCGGCCCGATGTGCCCGAGGAGTAGACCAGGCTGTGCACGTCCTCGCGGTCGTACACCTCAGCACTCGGCGGCGCCACGTTTTCCCCGGGGACGCCGTCGGGCCGGATCACCGTGGGTGCCGTAAGCGGTACGGAGTCGTCCGCGATCAACAGTGCCAGGCCGTGCCGGGCGACGAACTCCGAGGGGGCGGCCACCTCCGTGGAGTCCGGGAACGCCTTGAGCAGGGCGCCGATGGCCAGTGCCGCGAGGTCCCAGGCCAGCCAGTCGAGGCTGTTGCCCGCTTTGATCCCGATGATGTGGCCCCGCCGCACGCCCGCGGCGGTCAACTGCCCGGCGCGGTCGGCCGCCAGGGCGTGCAGATCGCTGTGCGTCATCTCTCGGCGACTGCCCGAGACGTCGATCTCCACCACTCGGGCGTCCGTGTGGCCGCCGTACCGGTTCGTGAGGCCGTGCAGGGTCATGCTCACTTCGGGTTCGCCTTTCGTTGCCGCTCTTGCCGCTGTTGCCAACTCGTCGTTCGGGGCGTTCGCAGGGCTGCCTGCAGGGGGCTGCGCGCGGCTCACACGGTCTCCCGCACGGATCCGAGCGCGGACCGTAGCGCCGCGACGCACTCGGTCAGCGCCCGGCCGGCCAGGAAGCCTATGCGGCCGCCGAGCAGTTCCTCGTACGAGCCGCTGTCGGTGTCCCAGGTGATGCACAGGTGCAGGAGGCTGCTGCCGTCGGCGGCGGGCGTGACCGTCGCCTCGCGGCAGAGGGTGCGCCACAGCCAGCCGGCCTCGGCGCTCAGCCGGACACCCTGGGCGGTGGTCTCCGTACGGTCGGCCCAGACCACGGTGTCCGCCCCGAGCCGTCCGGCGAACTCCGGGTCGTACCCCTTCGGTCCGGTGTCGGCAGCGGCGAAGGGATCCAGGATGCGGGGCCGGGCGTGCAGGAGTTCCAGCACCTCATGGGCCGGGTGCGGCAGCGACACGGTGCGGGTGAGCGGGGACAGTTCGGTGCCGGAGCCCTCGGCACGTCCCTCGCCGGCAGCACGTAGATGCGCGTCGGCCTCCGCCAGGAGGGTGTCGAGGACCGACAGGCAGTGCTCGAGCTCGTCCACGGTGATGACCATGGGGGGTTGGACCCGCAGCACCCTCGGGTTGTACAGCGAATACGTGGACGTGATGCCCTCTTCCAGCAGCCGTCCCAGGACGAGACCGGCCAGGGCCTGGTCGTGGAATTCCAGGCCGTGCATCATGCCCACACCACGGTGCGCGGCGACCACGCCGGGGTGCCGCTCCGCAGCCGCGGCCAGCCGCTGCCCGATCGTTCGCGCTCTTTCCCGCACCCCGTCGAGGAAGAGGGGGTCCGAGGCGATGGCGACACTCTCCAGACCGACCCGGCACGACAGCGGATTGCCGCCCAGACTCGACCCGAATGTCGAGGGCAGTACCCGCAGCACTCCCCACACCTCCTCGGTGCCCAGCACCGCCGAGACGGGCAGCACACCGCCACCGAACGCCTTGCCCACGCACACCAGGTCGGGGACGATGCCGAACTGCTCGTAAGCGAAGAAGGTCCCGCACCGTCCGAAGGCCGTCTGCATCTCGTCGAGGATGAGGAGGGCCCCTGCCTCGGTGCACAGCCTGCGCACCTCCTGCAGGTAGTCGGGCGGCGGCACGATCACCCCGGCCTCCGCCTGTACGGGTTCCAGCAGAACCGCGCCGACCGAGTCGTCCAGCGCCGCGGCCAGCTCGGCCGTGTCACCGAAGGTCACCTGCCGGAAGTGCTCCATGAACGGCGCGAGATGCGCGCGGTGTTCGGGGCGGTTGGAGGCGCTGAGGGTGGCGAAGGTCTTGCCGTGGAAGCAGCCGCGGGCGCTGATGACACCGGGGCGGCCGGTCGCGGCACGGGCCAGTTTCAGCGCGTTGTCGATCGTCTCCCCGCCACCGTTGGCCAGGTAGGAGTACGGCAGACGCTGCCCGGTGATCTGCGCGAGCCGCTCGGAGAGCCGTATCTGTACATCCTCGAACATGATCTTGGTGCTGTTGAGCACCCCGGTGTCGAGCTGTTCCCGTACGGCCGCGACGATCCGCGGATGCGAGTAGCCGAAGGACTGGTTGCCGTACTGGTCGAACATCGCGAGGAACGACCGTCCCTCGTCGTCGCTGACGCGGCTCCCCTCCCCCCTGTCCTGGACCTTGCAGCCCATGACGAACGCCATCTTGGCGTAGGTGGGGTGGTTGTGTGCCGCCTTCAGTTCAGCCAGCCGCTGGCGTCGAGTGCGCATATACGGCCCCCTTCGGATCGGCGGACGTGTAGGTGTCGTAGTCGCCGAAGAAGTACTGCAGCAGCCGATTGCCGCGGTGTACGTCATCGCGCGCCGCCTGTACGGCTCCGGACACATCCAGGGTCGCCACCAGGCTGAGCGGCGCGCCCTGGAAGCGTTCGTCCGCGTACTGCTCGCCGAGCGCCACGAAGCCGATGTCCTGGTAGAAAGTGCGCAGGCCGCCCGAGTCGTCGACGAAGAAGTCGCCGATGATGTGCGTCGCCCCGTGTGTACGGACGCTGTGGACCAGCGCCCGGCGCATGAGCGCCATGCCGATCTCCTGGTGCCGAAGCTTCGGCAGGGTCATCAAGTGGCCGAACTCCACCAGTCGGTTTCCCGGCCGCAGCAGGGAAAGGTCGACGGTGTCGTCGCAGGGCAGCCCCGACGGTGAGTCCGGAACGACCTTGACGGTGCCCACCGGCACGCCGTCGAGGTAGCCGACGATGTATTCGGCCGTCCCGTCGAAGCGGTCGAAGGTGGCTGCCGTGTCGGCAGTGTCGGCGAGCCGGCCCTGGTCCTGCACGTAGACGGCGTCACGCAGCAGGATCACATCGGCTCGCTCGGCCTCTGTCCGGGCTATTCGATAAGTAACATCCACGACCTTCACCCCTTTTGAGATCACTTGCGGAGCAGCTTCACGAAAAAGTCGAGATATCCGCTGTGGAAATAGCGGATCCGGTCTCGGACTTCGGTGTGGAGAGCGGGCAGTCGCTCGATTGGAAGGTTCGGCATCAAGTGGTGCTCGACGTGGTAGTTGTTGCCGTTTGTGAACCACATGGCGATCCGGTTGGAACGTATCGTCCGTGTATTGGCGAACGGGTCCCGATTGAGGGTCTCGCACCGGTAGTGCTCGGGCAGTTCGATCACCGCGTGCACCGGAGCGGCGACGAGCAGAAGCGGCAGCAACCACACCCAGACGATGACGGCATATCCTGTCCACCAGGTCAGTGCGCCCAACCCGGCAACGACAGCCGCCGCAAGAAAATGGTCCCTCCGGATCCTGCGGGATACCAGGGCGTTCTCATCGGGGAAATCCCGACCCAGCAGCGAGCGGCCGAGATTCGCGACGAAGAACACGTAGTGGTGGGCCATGGAGAAACGAACGGCCCAGTCGAAACCGACAGCCAGTCGCGACCGGTCCCCTTTCGCGCCGTACTGGTCGCCGTAGTCGAAGAACTCACGGTTCATCGGGGTTCCCAGATCGCGGTGGTGGCGCATGTGGGTGGCCCGGTAGGCGGCGAAGGAGATGAGCATCGGCAGCCCGAGGACGATGCCGGTGACGGTATTCGCCCAGCGGCCGCGATAGGCCAGATTGTGCAGCGTCTCATGCTGGAGTTCCGCCGCGTGCGCGAACATGGCGCCGGTCAGGACCACTCCGACGATCCGACACCAGAGCACGGGCTGCAGCGCCAACGCGACACCCGCCCCGGTGAGGACGACGCACAGTGTCAGCTTGAGAGAGAACACCCAGCCCCGGGGCTCGGTACGCAGGTGTTTCAGCGTTGCTTTGAGATCAGCGGCCTTCTGATGCCGGGATGAACGAGGGACTGCCGTCTCGCCCGCGGACGCGTCCATGCTTCTGCCTCCTTTCCGATCACGACGCAAGGTGCGCAGTGCTGAGGGCGCGTGCGGGCAGGGTGTGTTCGTGGCACACAGCCCTCGACCTAGCCTGGTCCGGATCTGGCCAGGCCAGGTTCGCCGTTCGGCTCTGCTCGGGTCGGCGCGTGGTCAGCCCGTCGACGCACGGGACCGCTCGGGCCCGGGGCACAGCGCGTTGAGCGGCGTGTGCGGACCGGCCTTCTCGATCGCGTAGAACATCGACAGCAGCCCCGCCAGATGCGCCTCGGCCTCCGATGCGCTGTAGAGGTCGGAGTGGGTGTCGAGGATGAGTTCCATGGTCCCGTCGGACGCGATCCGGATCAGGTACACCGTCATGTCGACGGTGAGGGGGATCGAAACCGTGTGCTGGATCGCCGGGACTCCCGCGAAGTCCAGCCGGTGGTCGAACAGCATGACGTTGACCATTGCGGCCCACAGCCGTCCGCTGCCGCCCCGTTCGGTGATCTCCCGCGACAACTCGGCCGTGGGATAGCGCGAGTGCAACAGAAGTTCACGCACTTCGTGCGAGACGCGTTGTGCGTGACCGACCAGGGACGATCCGTCGTCAAAGGGGACCCGCAGCGGCAGGATGTTCATCGCCATGCCGACGGCGTTGCGCACCTGCGGACTCAGCCGGCCGGCTGTCGGAAGCCCCAGGACTACTTCGGGCACCTGGACCGTGCTGCCCACGTACGCGGCCATCGCGCTGACGGCCAGATCGGACCAGGTCACGCCCAGGCCGTCCGCCACCTCCCCCAGGCGGGCGACCCGGTCGGGCGCCAGCTCGTGCCGAAGCCGCCGGCCTGCGGTGACTTGGGCCCGGCGACGGGAGGGTCCGACGGGCTCCGGGCGGTCCGCCAGTTTGCTGTGCCAGTGTGCTTGATCTGCGAGGAAACGTTTACCCTGCCGATACGCGGCCTCGTTCTCCCGCAGCCGCTCGAAGGGCTGGAGCATCCCCTTCTCGTAACTCCGCCCCTCTGACAAGGCGCTGTAGACGGCTGCCATGCGGTTGAAGATCAGCGCGAGGCTCCAGCCGTCGACGACGGCGTGGTGGACCTTCCAGTACAGCAGGAAACAGTCGTCCGCCGTCTTGATGACGGCAGCACCGCACAGCCTCAGCGGATCCACCGGCCGGTGGACGTCCTCCGCCATCCACGCCGCAGCCGCCGCAGCCGGATCGGTCCGTGCACTCAGGTCGACCCATTGCAAGGGAGTCGGGTCCGGGTGCACGAATTGGCGGTGCTCGCCTTCCACCGTGATGATCCCCAGACGCAGCGCGTCGGCTTCGCGCTCGACCTGCAGATGTGCGGCGCGCAGGAGGTCGGGGTCCACTGGGCCGCGGATTTCCAAGTAGTCACAGATGGAGAAGACGGGATTGGTGAGGTCGCCGATCTGTGCATTCCAGGTTCTCAACTGTGCGGAGAGCAGCGGAAAGTGTTCCCCGTGAGGTGCGTGCACCGTGCGGCCCTTCTCCGATGTGGGACAAACCGAAATATTCAGAAGCAGGCGAGGAGGAAATTGGCTGGTAGCACTCGTTAATGATCATGCTCGGTAGTCGACCGGCAGGAGAGAAGAGATAGCCGGCATAAATGTCATGCCGGCGGCCATGGCTGATGGCCGGTGCCGGATAAGCGCTGCTAGCAGTTCGAATGTCGACCATCTTGTGGCCCGAAAATGATGCCCATCGGTCGACCGGGGAGACGCTACACACGCAACGAGATGGCCTCAAGGATCAATGACTAGCAAAGGCCGCGATCAAGACAGGCTGCGATACGGTCAAATTTGCTCACTGCGCACCCGGGGGATGCGGAAGATTCGCTGGTCACGGGAACGCCGTTGCCAGATTGGCCAGAGTGAGCGGTGTGGTCCAACGTGCCTCGTGTGACCGGTGGGCGGGACGTCCCGCCCACCCACGGACAGCTGACGGCCGGGGTGAAACGGCTGGTAGCAGCAGTGGGAGCGGGGCCCGGCGGCGTCTACCGGGGGACTTCGTCACCAGCTCACCGGCCGGCAATGAGCTGGGCCAGTTCCGGCAGGGCCATCTTGACAGTGGATCCGGAGGCGCGGCGCGAGCGCGAGTGGGGCCGCAGCCAAGGACACCTTCTTGGGCATGACAGCGCTGATCACAGCCACCAGTTTCGACGTTCCCCCAAGATGCGGAGGATGATGACAGAGGGGCAGATGGCTCTCATGAGAACAACTCTGACCATGGCCGCACCGAGGAAATATCCGCTGGAGTGCGTGAGCGCGCGGTGCGGATGCAGTTGATGCGGCGATTCCATGACTTCTCCGCGCGAGCGGAGGTGAGCCGTGGGCCGGGCTTGATCGACGCGGAGTCGCAGACGTCCTCTTCGCACGAGCCAAGGTGAGTCGTCGATGCGGGCCTCGGCGTCACCTCGTCCGTCGTCCCCTCCGCGCGAGTACGCGCTCGTCACCTACGCGGTCACGAGTCGACCCGTGTCCGCGACAGGCCGCAGACGTGCTTAGACCCTCCAGCTCCTGGACGAGCGGGATCTGGTCGACCTTTCCCGGGCGGTCCTGGACTCCGCGCACGTGAGGGCTAAAAAGGGGCGAACTTGCAGGAACGCTCACCGGCACTCAACTGATGGTCCTGCGTCCGTGCGCCATGCCTTCGCCGACCGACGACGCCCCGTGAGTGCCCTCGATCGTGTGCGGACCACGAACGGCCACACGTCGCGTATGGATGCGGGGCCCGGCGGAACTGCCGCCGGGCCCCGGCCGGCTTCAGCTCGCTGCGCTGTTCAGCGCCGCGAGGACCGCGCCGTATGCCTCCTTCTTCTGATAGTTGCCGTTGAAGAGCAGCGGGGTTTCCTGGGCGAGCCAGGAGTACTTGTCGGTGACGCCCCACACGGTGATGCCGTTGCACCGGGCGACGGCCACGCACGCCTGGGTGACCTGCCGGTACACATTGGCCTGTGCCGCGCCGGAGCCGGCGACGTCGAGCTCGGTGATCTGCACGTGCACGCCGAGGTCGGCGAAGCGCTGGAGGTTCTGCCGGTAGGTGCTGAGGTCGGAGTTCGAGGCCAGGTGGCTCTGGAAGCCGACGCAGTCGATCGGTACGCCCCGGGCGCGGAAGTCCTGGACCATCCGGTAGATGGCATCGCTCTTGGCGTTGATGCCGTCGGTGCCGTAGTCGTTGTAGCAGAGCTTGGCCTTGGGGTCGGCTGCTTTCGCGGTGCGGAAGGCGTCCTCGATCCAGCCGTTGCCGAGCTGCCGCTGGAGGTTGGACTGGCGTCGGCTGCCGTCCCATTCGAACGCCTCGTTGACCACGTCCCAGGAGTCGATCTTGCCCGCGTAGTGGCCGGCGACCTTGGAGATGTGGTTGCGCATCGCCTGGCGCAGGGTGTCGCCGGTCAGTCCCTGTACCCAGCCGGGCTGCTGGGCGTGCCAGACCAGAGTGTGGCCGCGTACGAACTTGCCGCGCTGCTGGGCGTAGGCGACGAGTTGGTCGCCACCGCTGAAGTTGAACTGACCTGGGCTCGGCTCGGTGGCGTCCCACTTCATCGCGTTCTCGGCGACGACGCTGGAGAACTCCCGGTTGAGAGTGGACTCGTAGTCCGTCTCACCGAGGTGGGGGGCGACCGCGGCGCCGAAGTACCGGCCGCTCTGGGCGGCCGCGGTGCCGAGGGATTCGGCGGCCTGAGCGGTGGGTGAGAACGTCAGGACGGCCGCTGCCGCCAGGACGCCGGTCGCCGCGGCGGTGATCGCCGACCGGGTGCGTCGCGGGGTGCGCCTTCTGGAGGATCTGTCGGTCATTGCGTGTCCCTCTCTGATGGGGGCGGGGGCAGTGCAGGGCCTGGACTCGTACGGCCGTCGGCCGTCAGGCCAGGGCGGCTTCCCAGCGGGTGCCGGAGCCGGTGGCGTCGGCGGGGAGGCGGTCGCGGGCGGCGGTGTCGTCGTACAGACGCCAGCGGAACCAGTCCACGAGGGTGTTCTGGGTCCGGCCGAAGGTGGGGAACCCCGGATTCAGGTACGCGGCGTGGTCCGCGCCGACGTGGGTGAGGAACGCCTTGGGCGCGGGCAGTTCCTCGTACGCCCGCCGGGCAAGGGCGTAGTCGCAGGTCGGGTCCTTGTCGCCGTGGATGAACAGCACGCCGGCACCGACCGAGGCGGCGGGGGCGCCCATGTCCACGCAGGCGACCGGGACCGCGGCGGCGATACGGTCGTCGGGCCAGGCGGTCACCAGGCCGTGGGTGGTCATGCCGCCCATCGAGTGCCCGGAGACTCCGACGCCGGCCGCGGTGTCGATGTGCCCGGCGAAGGGGCCGCCCGTGGCGTCGTTGAGCGCCAGGGTCCGGGTGATGACCTCGGAGACGTCCCTCGACCATTCGCCTCCGTAGACGGAGCCGAGGTTCGTGTTGTCGGAGAACGAGGGGGCGGGGCAGATGAAGCCGGCGGAGGCTATCGCGTGGGTCTGCGAGGCGTAGGAGTCGGAGTTGCCGCCCATGCCGTGGCTCCACTCGGCGACGGGGAACACACCGTCGGCGAGAGGGGCGTCGGGAACGGGGGCGCCGCCGGGGGTGCCGGGGGTGGGGTAGAAGACCTTGGTGAACAGCGAGCGGGCGCCGCGGCTCCAGTTGAACTGGCGCACTCCGATGGCGAACTCACCGGCAGGCGCCGACGGTTCGGCACCCGAGGCGGGGTGCAGTGCGGAGTCGAGCAGGGGGGTGCTCAGGCCCGCTGTCGCGGCCGCGGTCAGGCCGAGGAAGGTACGTCGACTGAACGACATGTGTGACTCCTTGCGTGAGGGGACAGGGAGGGGTCTCAGCAGGTGGAGTCGGCCTGGGTGGCCAGGCCGAGCCGGTAGGGCAACTGCGAGTACTCGCCGCTGGAGCCTGGGTCCCGGCCCTGGTAGAGGAGCCGGAGGCGGCAGGGCTCGATGGTCATGGTCTGGTCGTTGGTGGCGCGGATCAGCTCGCCGTGGCTGATGTCCTTCGTCCAGGCGCCGCCGGGGAAGGCGACGTTGGTGGAGCGGGCGAAGGGGTTGGCTTCGGTGGCGGCGAGCGGCTGCCAGTTGCCGGTCAGGCCCTTGGATGTGAAGGAGCGGTAGTACCGGTTGCCGTCGCTGCCGATGGCCTCCCAGATCAGCAGGTAGGTGCCGGTGCCCTTGACGCGGTAGACCGCGCCTCCTTCGAACAGCGCGAAGCGGGAGTCCTGGAGCACGATCCGGGTGTTGCCGAAGCCGTTCGGGAAGTTGGCGACGGTGGTCTCGGACCGGTACACGTGGCCGTTGTCGTCCGCGGAGAACAGGTAGCACTTCGCGTCGTCGCAGATCACGTAGAAGTCGAGCCAGTTGCCGATGTTCTGCCGGACGACGTCGGGCACGCTGCTCATGAGGTTCTTCGGGGCGGACCAGCTGGTCGGGTCGTTGATGTCCTTGGTGGTGGAGTACGACGGCAGGCCGGTCTGGTAGACGAGGTACCACTCGTCCTTGGGGGCGAAGTAGAAGGCGTGCGGGGCGGCACGGTAGCCGGGGCCGATGCGGGAGGCGGTCTCCAGGTGGGTCTGTTTCGCACCGGCGGCCTGGGACCAGTCGGAGAAGCTGGTGTGGGCCAGGCTCCAGTCGCCGGAGGTGCTCGCGGTGGTCATAAAGACGTGCCATCTGCCGTTCTTGTCCTGGACCACCGACGGGTCCTTGACGGCGACGGAGTTACTGCCGTCCTGCTGCGGTGAGATCACCGGTCCTGTGGACGACCATCGGAAACTGCCCGGCAGGTCCTGCCGGAGGGTGCCCGCCGGTGTCGCTCCCTTGGCGGGCACGGCTAAGAACGCCGCCAGCAGGGCGATGAGCAGGGCCACATAGGCATGGCGACGACGGGGACGGGGGCGGAGACGATGTGTCAATTGGGCAACTCCATAGCGGCTCGAATGGTGCGCCTGCGGTGAAGCGGGGTTGGTCGGCTGTACGGCCCAGGCCGGACCAGCCCGAAGTTTGGTCGAAATACCGGACGGCGACCGGACCTTCGGACGTAGGAATGATGGGGCGCTTGACGGAGTCCGGTCAATGCTGTGCCCGCAATATTTTCGGCCCGGCACTCGAAAGTTTTGCGCGAAACTTTCTTGCGCGAAACTTTCAACACCTGTGGTGAGCGGGCGACTTGGAGGGCACCGGGGCACACCTGGGTCGCGCCGGACGCTGCGCTCGGTTCGTCGGCGGAGCCGCGCTCAGCTCTTCGGCGGGGCCGTGCTCTGGCGGACCACGAGTTTCGTGGCGACCTCCAGGCCGAGCTGCGGCACCCTCTCCCCGCGACCGAGCGCGAGGGCCAACTCGGTGGCGGAGGCGGCCATTTCGCTCAACGGCTGATGCACCGTCGTCAGCGGGGGATCGGCCCAGACCGCGACCGGCATGTCGTCGAAGCCGACCACGCTCAGATCCTGTGGGACGCGCAGCCCGGCCTCGCGGGCCGCCTGGTAGACACCGAGTGCCTGCATGTCGTTCGCGGTGACGATCGCGGTGGGCCGATCGGGCCGGCCGAGCAGGGTGCGTGCCGCGGCCTGGCCGCCCTCGCGCGTGAGCTGGGTACGGACCGTCAGATCCGGGTCCACGGGGAGTCCGGCCGCCTCGAGAGCGGACCGGTAGCCCGCCGCCCGGGCCAGGCAGAACGCGTGATCGGGGCCGCCGATCATGGCAATGCGCCGGTGCCCCAGCGAGATCGGGTGGCGCGTCGCGGACTGGCCCCCCTTGAAGTTGGTGGCGCCGACATAGGGAACACCGTCGGGAACGTCGTCCACCGGATCGAAGACGACGTAGGGGATGCCCTTCGCCTTGAGTCGCTCCCGTTCCGCTTCAGGGAGCTGGAACACCGACAGCACACACAGCGGGCGTCGCCCCACGGTGTCGTCGAGCGAGGCGTCGGCGTCGTGCAGGCCGAACTTGGAGACCACGACGCCGGCGCGGTTCCTGCGGGCCACCTCCTCGACACCGCGGATGATCTCCCCCACCCACATGCTCTCCAGCTCTCGGAAGATCAGCTCTACGAACTTCTGCTTGTTGTCCGAGGACTTGCGGTATCCGTACTCGTTGATCAGTTCCTGGACTCGGGCCCGGGTCTCGTCGGACACCCCTGGTCGGCCATTGAGCACCCGCGACACCGTGGGCACTGATACGCCCGCCAACTCGGCGATATGCGCGATCTTCACCGACGTCGACCCGTCACTCTGCGCGGCCTTCCCGCTGTCCACCGACGCTCCCCCATGACTGTCCGCCACGACTGCTCTTCCCCGCTCCGGACGGACGCGCCGCATGCATGGTCATGTACGCCACCCACCCGATCGACACCGCCTGCGAGCCGTCATTCTGACACTCACGTCCGCGCGCCATGGCCCGGAGGTACGCCTACGAGAACATCCGGCGCATGCAGACCATCGACGCCACCACAACACGCACAGTCGTCGTCACCGGCGGGGGCATCACCAACTCCGAGTCACTGGAGACCTATTCACGGGACTCGGCCCGCACCCTGCTCGCCACCAACCTCGTCACCCCGACCTCCTCACCCGGGCGGCGCTGCCCGGTCCGGGCAACCCGGACACGCCCATCCGCCGGACAGGCGCTTGTAGGGCTTGGTCGGGTTGGTGCCGGGTCGGGGATGTTGCGGTGACAGGTGGGGCAGGCGCCGGACCAGGCTGCGAGGAGTATCTGCAGTTCGCGGACGACTCGGTAGAGGCTCAGGCCGACGCCGACTTTTTTGGGGACCGGGACAGCCGCTGCACCGTGCAGAAGGCGCGGGCGACCGAGACGAGGGTGACGTGGTGGTGCCGGCCGGGTTAGGTGCGACCCTCGAAGCGGTGGGCCTGGGCACAACCTGGAACGCGGATCTCGTACGACGGGTCGGCGAGGCGGCGGGGGACACCGCCGAGGCCGCATTTTCCTTGCACGATGCCCGACCGAACTCGCGGGCGCAGGCGGCGACGTACCACCGGTCACGGACGAATGCGGCCATGGCGGCCTTCTGGAGCGGTCGCGACAGTAGCCCAAATCTACGGAAGTTAGGCGCAATTGCGATCACCGTCAATGATTCGGCCGAACTTCGGGACGCCCTTCCGGTCGCCCCTCGACGACCTCCAGCAATCTTGTGCAGATTCTTGACGGTCGTCGGATATTCGCCGTACGTTCCCTCGCGACGACCGGTCCGAGACCTGGCCGGCCCACAAGACAGGGATGGCAGCCATGGCAGACACCACAAGTCCCGCTTCCTCGCCACCACCTCCACACAGCCCGGCCCAGCTGCGCCGCGCGGTGACCGGCAGCTTCATCGGCAGCGTGATCGAGTACTACGACTTCCTGCTGTATGCCACGGCCTCCGCCGTCGTGTTCAACAAGGTCTTCTTCTCCAGCCTCGACCCCCTTGCCGGGACGGTGGCGAGCCTCGGCACCTTCGCCGCCGGGTACGTGGCGCGCCCGCTCGGCGGCATCGTCTTCGGGCACTTCGGCGACCGGCTCGGCCGTAAGCGGATGCTGGTGACGACCATGACCCTGATGGGCGTGGTCAGCTTCCTCATCGGACTGCTTCCGACGGACCGTCAGATCGGCGGCTGGGCCGCGGTTCTCCTGGTCACGCTGCGCGTCCTCCAGGGCATAGCGGCCGGCGGCGAATGGGGCGGGGCGGTCCTGATGTCCGCCGAGCACGCCACCACCCGGCGCGGACTGTGGGCCGCGTTCACCAACGCCGGGGCACCCTGCGGGACCATCCTGTCCACCGCCGCGCTCACCGGCACCAGTGCGGTCGTCGGCGAGGAGGCGTTCCTGTCCTGGGGCTGGCGGGTGCCGTTCCTGCTAAGCATCCTGCTGCTCGCGGTCGGCCTGTTCATCCGGCTGCGGGTTGAGGAGACGCCGGTGTTCACGGCGGCCGGCCAAAAGCCGAAGCCGCGCGGGATCCCGCTGCTCCAGGTCCTGCGCGACCAGCCGCGCGTGCTGCTCCTTGCGGTCGGCACCGGCCTCGCCGCGTTCGTCGCGCAGGGCACACTGACAACCTTCCTCATCGCGTACGGAGTCCAGCACGGCCACGAGCGCCAGACCGTGCTGAACTCGCTCACCCTGTCCTCGGCGCTCGCCGTGATCGGCATCCTCGGCTGGTCCGCCCTCTCCGACCGGGTCGGGCGCCGGCCCGTCGTCCTGACCGGTGCGGTCGCGATGGCCGTGTTCGGCTTCGCGCTCTTCCCGCTGGTCGACTCCGGCAGCCCCGGGCAGCTCGTGCTGGCCCTGATCCTCGGTCAGTCCCTGATCCAGCCGATGATGTACGGGCCTCTCGCCGCGCTCTGTGCCGAGTTGTTCGCCACACGGAGTCGCTACACCGGGGCCTCCCTCGGCTATCAACTCGCCGCGCTCGGCGCCGGATTCGCGCCGCTGCTCTTCGCCGAGCTCCAGCGATCCTCCGGAAGTTCGGACACCACCGTGATCTCCGTGGTCATCGCCGCGTTCTGCGCCCTGAGCGTGGTCAGCATCCTGCTGCTCGGCGAAACCAGCACGCGCCGGCTCACCGACGGGGCCGTCGGGGCCGGCCGGACCGGCGAAGCCCCCGTGAAGCCCACCGCCCTCCCCAGCCAGAGCGAGGTCCGCCCGTGAAACTGCTCTCCCCCGCACTCAGAGGCCCGGCCGCGCTCGCCGCCGTCCTCACCCTTGCCGCCGCCCCGGCGCATGCCGAGACGCAGCCAGTACACCTGGAGGGAACACTCGCCTCCGGCGCCGCCTATGTGATCGACGCCCCCGCCGACTGGAACGGCACCCTGCTCCTCTTCAGCCACGGCTACACCCCGGCAGGCTCCCCCAACCCGGCCACGAACGCCCCCGACGCACCGACGAAGACCCGGCTGCTTGCCGAGGGCTACGCACTGGCCGGATCCTCGTACGCCACCACCGGCTGGGCCGTCGGCGAGGCGGTTCCCGACCAGCTGGCGACGCTCGACCGGTTCGCCGCGCAGGTCGGCACGGCCCGCACCACCCTGGCCTGGGGACGTTCCTACGGCGGCCTGGTCACCACGGCGCTGGCCGAACGCCACCCGGACCGCATCGACGGCTCGCTCTCCGAGTGCGGCCTGCTCCAGGGCGGCGTCGCCAACTGGAACTCCACCCTCGACCCCGTCTTCGCGCTGAAGACCCTTCTCGCAGACGCCAAGGACATCCAGCTGACCGGCCTCGGCGACGCGGCCACCGCGAACAGCGCCGCGAACACCCTCTCCGAGGCCGTGACCGCAGCCCAGGGCGATCGGGCCGGTCGCGCCCGGATCGCGCTCGCCGCCGCCCTGCACAACATCCCCGGCTGGAACTCCCCCGCCCAGACCCGTCCCGCCCCGGACGACTACACGGCCCAGCAGGCCAACCAGTACGAGGCGCTGTCCGGTCTGGTCGCCCTGCCCGCCTTCCGCTGGCGCCTGGAAGCCGAGAGCAGGGCAGGCGGCAACATGTCCTGGAACACCGGGGTCGACTACGCGGAGATGCTGCACGACTCGGCCACGTACAAGCAGGTCAAGGGTCTCTACAAGGCGGCGGGCCGCTCCCTGGAGAGCGATCTCGCCCGCCTGGAGCGGACGCCGCGGATCAGCGCGGACCCAGCCGCCGTCGCCTTCATGACCCGGAACATCGCCTTCACCGGTGAACTGCGCAAGCCTCAGCTGGACATCCACACCACCGGCGATGCCCTCATCCCGGTCCAGGC
The DNA here is from genome assembly GCF_042670885.1 of Streptomyces sp. NPDC057136. Lineage (NCBI taxonomy): Bacteria > Bacillati > Actinomycetota > Actinomycetes > Kitasatosporales > Streptomycetaceae > Streptomyces > Streptomyces sp. NPDC057136. Next base: position 53,317 of record NZ_JBHUUV010000027.1, on the reverse strand, counting down.
CATGAGCGCCCACCGGCGGGCGGTCACCGGGGCCGGGAAGCTGACCCTGTTCCGGCAGGCCTACGTGGAGAACGCCGGGCACTGCACCTTCTCCGCTGCCGAGCAGGTCGCCGCGGTGCACGCGCTGAAGCAGCGGGTCGACAGCGGGCGCTGGGGGAACACCGGTGCCGAGGCCCTCAACGCCGAGGCGGGCAGGATCGATCCGGCGGACCCGGCCCGGTACCTCACGTACGAGGCCGGGCCGTACCCCCGCGCTTACGACCTCGCCCGGCCCTAGCGCTGACGGCGGGCCCCCTCAGTCCTCCTGGGCCGGCAGCGTCTCCAGGAGCTCCTCCGCGAGCCGCTGGGCCGCCGCGTCCACCCGGGCGTCGGCCCGGCGGAATACGTCCTGGGCGCGGGCGGCCGGCCAGTCCTCGGGGAGGTGCCGGACAGGCAGGTGCGGGTCGGCGCGGACGATGACCAGCCACTCGGTGAGCAGCCGCAGTTTGACGGCGAGCGGGTCGGTGTCCGTGGCGTCGTCCGCGCCGTCGGCCAGGGCGGACCAGCGGTCGGTGAAGGCGCGATAGCCGGCGGCGGGGGTCGCCAGGTCCCAGGTCTCGTGGACCATGCGGGCGATGTCGGTGGCCGGGTCGACGGTGGAGTGGAAGACGGTGACCCGGCCACCGAAGCCGAGGTCGGCGGTGATCTCCTCCGTGTCGGCCCGGCCGGGCGCGATCCACAGTCCGCCGATCAGCGGGCCGAAGCCGGCCCAGGCCAGCTGGGCGCGCAGTCCGTGCCGTTGGCGCTGGCTGGCCTCGGGGAGGGAGAAGGCGAGCAGGGTCCAGGTGCCGTCCCAGGAGTCGTTGACCGCGCCCTGTTTCCAGACTCGGTCCTCACCGTCGCGCAGGATGGCAACTGCGCGGTCGGTGAGGCCGAAGTACATCCGGCGGCCCACCCGGCGACGGTGCAGCAGACCGCGGCCGACCATGCGGGTCAGGGTCGAGCGGGTGGCGTGCTCACTGACGCCCGCGCGGCCGAAGACGTCGATGACGCTTCCCGAGTAGACGTAGGCGTCGCCGCCGAGCACGTAGTTGCCGAGGAAGGTGAGCATCAGCGACTGCGGGCGCAGCCCCATCTCCCCGCCCTCTTCCGGCACTTCGGCTTCCTCCGCTGCCGCCATGACGTCCTTCCCTCTCCGCTTCACCGCTCCGGCACGCGCACATGATCACGCGAGCTCATTGTTACGCACTCTATTGACCGTCGCAACATAACTGCCTAGCGTTACGGCGCACCCCACCCACCAAGGAGACCCACCCATGGACCTTTCCGGCAAGACCGCCGTCGTCACCGGCAGCGGGGGCGGCCTCGGCCTCGCCTATGCCCGCGCCCTGGCCGCCGCCGGCGCCTCGGTCGTCGTCAACGACGTGGATGCGCAGGCCGCCGAGGCCGCCGTCAAGCAGATCACCGGGGACGGCGGCCGCGCGGTCGCGGAGACCGTCGCGGTCGGCACCACGGAGGCGGCAGACACGCTGGTCGGGCGGGCCGTCGCCGAGTACGGCCGGCTCGACGTGATGGTCACCAACGCGGGCGTGCTCCGCGACCGCGTGCTGTGGAAGATGTCCGACGACGATTTCGACACCGTCCAGCAGGTGCATCTGCGCGGCACGTTCACCTGCGCCCGCGCCGCCGCGATCCGCATGCGCGAGCAGGGCGGCGGCGGCCGCATCATCGTCGCCGGCTCGCCCGCGGGGCAGCGCGGCAACTTCGGCCAGACCAACTACGCCGCCGCCAAGGCGGGCATCGCCGCGATGGTCCGCACCTGGGCCATGGAACTGGCCAGGGCCGGCATCACCGCGAACGCCGTCGTCCCCAACGCGGCCACCGAGATGACGAAGACGATGCCGCTGTTCGCCCCGCACATCGAGGCATACGAGAACGACGGCACGCCGTTCCCGGACACCCTGCGCAAGGGCATCGCTTTCGGTTCCGCCCAGGACTGCGCCGGCCTGGTCGTCTTCCTCGCCTCCGAGGCGGCCGCGGACGTCACCGGCCAGTGCGTCGGCATCGGCGGCGACAAGCTGTCGCTGTGGTCGCATCCCCAGGAGATCTCGGCCGCGTACGCCGACGGCGGATGGACGGCCGACGCGATCGCGGCGGCCTGGCCGACCTCGGTGGGACAGCACCCGGAGTCCTACGGCATCCCCGCCCCGAAGCTATAGAGGAGACGACCACTCCATGCCCGGTATCGATATCGACGCGATCAAAGCGATCGACGTACACACCCACGCCGAAGTATCCGCGCGCGGGCAGGGCTCGCTCTCCGCCGAGCTCGAGGACGCCTCCGGTGAATATTTCAAGGTCGAGGGTGGCCACCGCAGGCCGACCCTACCCGAGATCGCCGCGTACTACCGCGAGCGGAAGATGGCCTGCGTCGTCTTCACCGTCGACGCGGAGGCAGCGACCGGCATCCCCGCCGTACCCAACGAGGAGATCGCCGAGGCTGCCGCCGAGAACCCTGACGTGATCATACCCTTCGCCTCGATCGACCCTGCCAAGGGAAAGGCGGGCGCCCGCGAAGTGCGGCGTCTGGTACGGGACTTCGGGGTGCGGGGCTTCAAGTTCCATCCCAACGTGCAGGCCTTCTACCCCAACGACCGCTCCGCGTACGTCCTGTACGAGGCGATCGAGGAGGCCGGTGCGATCGCCGTCTTCCACAGCGGCCAGACCGGCATCGGCGCGGGCGCGCCCGGCGGCGGGGGCATCCGCCTGAAGTACTCCAACCCGCTGCACATCGACGACGTGGCCGCCGACTTCCCCGGCATGCCGATCATCATGGCCCACCCGTCCTTCCCCTGGCAGGACGAGGCCCTGTCGGTGGCCACGCACAAACCGCAGGTGTACATCGATCTGTCGGGCTGGTCGCCGAAGTACTTCCCGCCGCAGCTCGTCCAGTACGCCAACACGCTACTCAAGGACAAGGTGCTGTTCGGGACGGACTACCCGCTGCTCACCCCTGAGCGCTGGCTGAAGGACTTCGCCGCACTGCCGGTCAAGGACGAGGTCCGGCCGAAGATCCTCAAGGAGAACGCGGCACGGCTGTTCGGCTTCACCAAGGACTGACCCGAGGACCGGCCCGGGCACCGGCCCGAGGGCCGATCCACCGGGTGGCGACCCGCCGAGGACCGGCCCCGCCCAGCCGCACAGCTGTCGAGGGACGCAAAAGGAGCTCCCGCATGCGCGACCAAGGCATCGGATCCTGGACCGCACGTCGCGCCCGTAAGACCCCGGGCCGCGTCGCAGTCGTGCACCGACAGGACGACCGGATCACCCGTCACACCTACGCCCAGCTGCACGATCGCACCACCCGCCTCGCCCGCCATCTACACACCCTCGGAGTCCGCCGCGGCGACCGGGTCGCGTTCCTCGGCCCGAACCACCCCGCCTTCCTCGAGTCGATGTTCGCGACCGCCCGGCTGGGCGCGGTGTTCGTACCGCTCAACACCCGGCTCGCCGACGCCGAGTTGCGGCACTGCCTCAGCGACTCCGGCGCACGCCTGCTCGTGCACACGGTGTCGTTCGGCGCGTTCGCCAGTACCTGCGGGACCTTCCCGCTCGTCCCCGTCGACGACACCTACGAGGACGCCCTCGCCCATGCCTCGACGTCCCCGCTCGACGAGGCCGTCTCCCCCGACGACCTGGCGATGATCATGTACACCTCGGGGACCACCGGCCGCGCGAAGGGCGCCGCACTCACCCACTCCAACCTGACCTGGAACAGCGTCAACACCCTCATCGACGCCGACTTCGCCGCCGACGAGGTCACACTCCTGTCAGCGCCGCTGTTCCACACGGCGGCCCTCAACATGACGTGCCTGCCGACCTTCCTCAAGGGCGGCACACTCGTCCTGGAGGAGTCGTTCTCACCCTCCCGCACCCTCACCCTGGTCGAGGAGCACGGGGTGACGTTGATGTTCGGTGTGCCCACGATGTTCGCGCAGATCGCCGCCGAGAAACGCTTCGCACAGGCCGACCTGTCGTCCGTACGGAAGCTGATGTGCGGCGGAGCCCCGGTTCCCCAGGCACTGATCCATACGTACGAGGCGCGCGATCTGCGCTTCGTCCAGGGCTACGGCATGACCGAGGCGTCCCCCGGCGTGTGCCTCCTCGACGCCGACAACGCCCTGGCCAAGGCGGGCAGCGCGGGCCTGCCCCACTTCTTCAACGACATCCGGATCGTCGACCCGTCCGGCATGGACGCCGAGCGCGGCGAACTGCTCGTCCAGGGCCCCACCGTCATGTCCGGCTACTGGGGCCTGCCCGAGGCGACCACGGCGGCCCTCTCGGACGGCTGGCTCCGTACCGGAGACGTGGCGGTGGCGGACGCCGACGGATACGTCACGATCGTCGACCGCGCCAAAGACCTGATCATTTCTGGTGGGGAGAACATCTACCCGGCCGAGGTGGAACAGGCCCTGTACGAGCACCCGGCCGTCGCCGACTGTGCCGTGATCGGCGTGCCCGACGCGACATGGGGCGAGGTGGGCCGCGCAATCGTCGTCCGCACACCGGGCTCCGAGGCCGACGCCGCCGCGATCCTCGCCTCGCTCGACGGGCGGCTCGCCCGTTACAAGATCCCCAAGTCCGTCGTCTTCGCCGACGCGCTGCCCCGCAGCGGCGCCGGCAAGCTGCTCAAACCCCGCATCCGCGAAACCTACGGAACCCTCCCTCTCCCTGGAGCCGACTCATGACCGCACTCCGTACCGTCACCAGCCTCGACGAGATCAAGTCCCTCACCGGCGCCGACCTCGGCCGCACCGACTGGCTGGAGATCACCCAGCAGCGGGTGAACAACTTCGCCGGCGCCACCGGCGACCACCAGTGGATCCACACCGACCCCGAACGCGCGGCCGCCGGCCCCTTCGGCGCCCCGATCGCCCACGGCTACCTGACGCTCTCCCTCGTCATCCCGCTCTTCAACGACCTGCTCGCGGTCGAAGGCATCTCGATGAACATCAACTACGGCCTGGACAAGGTGCGTTTCCCCAGCCCGGTGAAGGTGGGGGCGAAGATCCGACTGCACGGCACCGTGGACTCTGTGGAGGAGGTCAAGGCCAACGGTGTCGAGATGCGACTGACCTTCACGATCGAGGTGGAGGGCGCGGAGAAGCCGGCGTGCGTGGCATCGGCGATCTACCGCCACTACGCGTAGCGGCCGAGAACACGCCGACTCCCGCCGCACCCTCTTGTCCACGCGGGCACCGGCCCCGTACGGTGCGGCAACCCATCCGTGTACGACCAGGTCAGGAGTGTCAGGTGCGCAGGTTCGCGGCGAACGACGCGGTCCCGCGTACCGGCGTCCGCAGGCCCTCCGGAAGAGGCACCATCGCGCGGCGTCCTCGCCCGGACCACGCAGCCCGGCAGGTTCCACCCTGTCCGGGCAGACCCGCGCGGCACGCCGAGCTTGAACCTGCCGGGCACCTCCGGTGAGCCGCTCCGCCGCCGACCGTCTCCTCGATGTCCTCGGCGCCTTCGACCAGGTCCACCCGGCCCTCACCCTCACCCAGCTCGCCCGGCGCGCCGAGCTGTCCCTGCCCACCGCGCACCGCCTGGTGGCCACGCTGACCGGGTGGGGCGCCCTGGAACGCGACGACGCCGGGCTGTACCACGTCGGGCTGCGGCTGTGGGAGACCGCTGCGCTCGCCCCGCGCGGACTCGGCCTGCGGGAGGCGGCGCTGCCGTACCTGGAGGACCTGTACGAGGCGACGCACGAGAACGTGCATCTCGCGGTACGTGACGGCCGGGAGGTCGTCTACATCGAGAGGCTGTCCGGGCGGTCGGCGGTCGGTGTCCACTCGCGGGTCGGCGCACGCTGGCCGCTGCACGCCACCGGGGTGGGCCTGGTACTGCTCGCCCACAGTGATCCCGATTTCCAAGGCCGTTACCGCGCCGAGAAGTTGGCGGCCTTCACTCCGTACACCGTCACCGATCCGGAGCGGCTGCGCCGGATGCTGGCCGAAGTACGGCACGGCGGTGTCGCGGTGAGCGACCGGCAGATCACCGACGACGCTCTCTCGGTCGCCGCCCCGATACGCGGGGCGCGCGGGGACGTGGCCGCGGCGGTCTCCGTCGTCGTACCGGTCGCCGGGGCACGGACACCCACGCTGATCCCGGCGGTCCAGCTAGCCGGCCGCGGCATCTCACGTGCCCTGGGCTGGCAGCCCGCAGCGTCGGGGCCGACGGCTTCCGCCTGACGGAAGTCGCGTTGTGACGGTGCGGCTCCGGTCGCCACTGTGTGCCATGACGCGGAGCGAGGCGCTGCGCGCGATGCCAGGAGGGACGCCCGCCATGACCGGCCACACCGGCTCCACCACCACCCACGCCGACAACTTCGCCCGGAACCAGTGGTACGTCGCCGCCTGGTCCTCCGAGGTCGGCCGCGAACTCCTCGGCCGCACGGTCCTCGGCGAGCCGCTCGCCCTGTACCGCACGGAGGCCGGCGAGCCCGTCGTGCTCGCCGACCGCTGCGTGCACCGCCGCTTCCCGCTGTCGGCGAGCGGGCTCGACGGGGACCGCGTGGTGTGCGGCTACCACGGGTTCACCTACGACACGACCGGCACCTGCGTGTACGTGCCCGGGCAGAAGCGCGTCCCCCGGACGGCCCGGGTCACCTCGTACCCGGTGTCCGAGGTCGACGGGATGGTATGGGTGTGGGTCGGCGACCCTGAACTCGCCGACCCCGCCACGATCCGGCGTGCCGAACACCTCACCGCGAACGGCTGGGTCACCGTCCAGGGCATGGAGCCGATCGACGCCGACTACGGCCTCCTGGTCGACAACCTGATGGACCTCTCCCACGAGACCTACCTGCACGGCGGCTACATCGGCACCCCGGAGGTCGCCGAGACCCCGATCACGACCGAGGTCGACGAGAAGGCGGGCATCGTACGGGTCTCCCGGCACATGTCCGACGCCGAGTGCCCGCCGTTCTACGCCCGTTCCACTGGGATCGAGGGGCGGATCCGGCGCCTGCAGGACATCGAGTACCACCCGCCGTGCCTCTACCTGCTGCACAGCCGCATCAGCCCGGCCGGCACCGACGCCCCGCTGTTCCGCACCGAGATCACGTACGCCATCACGCCGTCGGCCCCCGGCAAAGTGTACGACTTCTGGGCCGTCTCGAGGAACTTCGCGGTCGACGACGAGGAAGTGACCACCTTCCTGCGGGACTTCAACCACACGGTCGTGATGCAGGACGTGGACGCGCTGAACCTGCTGCAGCGCGCGCTGGACAGCGAACCGGCCGGCTACCAGGAGCTCAGCATCAACATCGACACCGGCGGCCTGGCCGCCCGCCGCATCCTCGCCGGGCTGGCCGCCGGATGAGCGGCGTCTTCCGTATCGACTGGCTCCCCGGCACCGACGCCCTCCGCGGGTGCTGCCACTGCGGCGCCCGGCACTCGTGCGAGGACCCGGTCGCGATGTGGGAGTGGATGCTCGCCCACCCCGACCACCCAGTTTCCGCGAAGGGCGAAACCCCATGAGCGAGCTGCTCGACCTCGTCGTCTCCGAACGCCGCCTGGAGGCCGTTGACGTCATCTCCCTGATCCTGCGCCGGCCGGACGGCGCGCCGCTGCCCGCCTGGGAACCTGGCGCCCACGTCGATCTGGTCCTGCGTGAGGGTCTCGAGCGGCAGTACTCGCTGTGCGGCAGCGACGACGACCGCTCATGGCGGATCGCCGTGCTGCGGGAGCCGGACGGACGCGGCGGATCCACCCTCGTCCACAGCGGCCTGGAGCCCGGCAGCAATGTGGCCGTGCGTGGCCCACGCAACCACTTCCGGCTCGAGGCGGCACCGGCCTACCGCTTCGTGGCCGGCGGGATCGGCATCACCCCGATCCTGCCGATGCTGGCCGCCGCCAAAGGACCGTGGACGCTGTACTACGGCGGCCGCTCCCGCCACTCGATGGCGTTCACCGACGAGCTCACCGCCACGCATCCAGCCGACCGCGTCAGGCTGTGCCAAGGCCCGCTCGACCTGCCGCAGTACCTGTCCGGCCTGCGGCCCGGCGAACTCGTCTACGCCTGCGGGCCACAGCCCCTGCTCGCCGCCGTAGAGGCACTCGTCCCACCCGAGGCGCTGCGCAGCGAGCGCTTCACCCCGGCACCGTCCGACACCACCGGGGACATGCCCTTCGAGCTCGAACTGGCCCGCTCAGGGCTGACCTTGACGGTACCGGCCGGACAGTCGGTCCTCACCGCGATACGCCAGGCCGGGGTCGAAGTCCTGTACTCCTGCACCGAAGGCACCTGCGGCACCTGCGAGACGGACGTACTGGCCGGTTCCGTCGACCACCGCGACACAGTCCTCACCCCTCAGGATCGGGCCTGCGACGAGACAATGATGATTTGCGTGTCACGGGCGAAGGGACAACGGCTCACGCTGGACCTGTGACAGACACGGACGGCCGCTCACCATACGGTGCGCTCGGTGCGGCAGCCCGGCCGGGGCCGTCGGGATTCACCCGGCCCCGGTGCCGCGGCCGTCACCGGGCGGGCATGCCGGAGGACGGCTGGTCTCACATGGTTCGGTATCTGAGCGATCGGCCACGCAACGGCCGACGGGACCTTGCTCGTACGCCCGGGTCTCGCGGCGACCGCGGGCCGGTTCGCCGAGGACGACTTGATGTCCATCGTCCAGCACCGCCGGCACGGCACCCGTCCGGCCGATCTCGTCGTCGCCGACGAGACACACTCCGTCCGGCCCGGCACCTCCGCCTGGGCCGACTTCGGCCGCCCGGCTTCCTGATCCACCGCTCCCGGGCCAGCGAAGCGGCCCGGGAGCGGCAAACCCGAACAGCCCATCGCAGAAAGGCAGTTGATGATGACCACCACCGCTGTTGCCGATCCGCCCGAGATCGTTCCAGCCCCGTCCCCGGTTCCTCCGCGTCGCCGACACCGCCGCCGACCCCGCCGAGCTGGAGACCGTCCTGAAGCGGATGAGGTTTCCGTACTTGCGCCGGGCGGCCCCCGAGGTCCTCGCCACCGCTCGCTCTCAACGCTGGGACCCGGCCGAGGTGGTCCGGATTCTGCTGGAGGAAGAGATCAAGGGCCAGGACGAGGCCACCCGCCGCAACCACCGCCGACTCGCCCAACTCCCGTCCGGGAAGACCTTCGGCTCCTGGCGGGAAGCGGATTCCTCGATCCCGGCGCCGACCCAGCACGCGCTGATGACGCTGGAGTGGATCTCCCGGGCGGAGAACTTGGCGGTTGCCGGGCCCTCCGGCGCGGGGAAGAGTCACCTCGCCGAGGCCCTCGCGAACAAAGCGATCGACGAAGGCATGAAGGTCTGCTGGTTCACGCTGGAATCGCTGACCGCTCACCTGGGGCGGGCAACCGTCGACAACACCGTCGCCAAGGCCGTCGCGAAGATCACCCGGTGCGACCTCATCGTCGTCGACGACATCGGCATGCTTCCGTCCGGACAGGCCGCCGCCGAAGGGTTCTACCGAGTCATCGACGCCGCCTACGAACGCCGGTCGGTGATCGTCACCTCGAACCTGCACCCCTCAGGCTTCGATTCGATCATGCCCAAGACGCTGGCCACCGCCGCCGTCGACCGGCTCTTGCACCACGCGCACATCGTCCTCACCGAAGGCTCCAGCCTACGGCTGACCCAGGCCACCACCGGCCAAGGCGTCGTCCCACTGAGCGCGTGAACCGGTACCACCACGGCCCCGGCCCCCTCTAACCGACGCCTGCGGACCAGTCTGCCTTCGCCAGGCTCATCTGCAGCGCGGACCAGGACCGCCCGTCCACTCGTTCCACGTCGGGAAGCACCTGGTCCACGCGGAACCCGAGGCGTTCATAAAGCCGCACCGCGTTGCCGTTGTGGGCGAAGACCCCCAGCTCCACACGCTCCAGGCCCAGTTGAGCGAAGGCGAACGTCAGCACTTCAGTCAGCAACGCGGCCCCGTATCCCTGACCTCGAGCGTCCGGGGCGACGAGCACCCGCCCGAGTCTGGCGGACAAGCCATCAGCGTCCAACCGCAGCGACGCATGCCCCACGAGCCGGCCGTCCGGACCGACGCCCGTCCAGGTCCGGCGCCCCGGCTCCACCACATAGGCGGCGAGTTGCGGATCATCCAGCGGCCAGGTGAACCCGGGACCAGCCCACGTCAACAGTTCGGCCGGCCCGGATATCCACGACACGATCACACCAGCGTCCGCAAGGGTGAACGCGCGCAGCTCAACCACAGCGCCACCCACCTTCAAGATCGGCTCCCATACCCCGGGACACTACCGAGGCCAAGCAGACCCAGGCCACCCCACGAGACCCACCCCAACAGGCTGAGCGGTTAGCCCAAACCGGGGACCCATTGTCATACCGGACAGGGAGATCAACTGTCCGCCCAGAAGGACAGCAAATGTCCGCTCACGCGGATGCAGCAGTGTCCGTTGACACCTGCGAGGGGACGGCGCCCTTGTGTCCAGAGCAGCTCGCCGGGCAACACGCCCCCGCCGTCTCCGGCCTCGCGCAGGGGACTGGGCCACTGGCGGTCTAGCAGATGACCGGCCGACCGGCCGCCACCCTGCGGGGCGAGCGGCCTCGGGCCGCTTTCTGGACCATGCGACCGCCATGCACATCGTTCGCAACCAGCCCGAGCGAACACGCGATGACCTCACGGGCAAGCTGATCCTGGCCAACTTCCTGAACTACGCTGGCGCATCGAACACGACTACAGCGAGCTGAATACGACGCTCGGACTCGACCACTTCGAGGGCCGCTCATTCACCGGCTGGCACCGCCACGTCACCCTCGTCACCGCGGCCGACCTCTTCCTGACCGAACAGCGGACCTGCCCAAAAGTCCCTGCCAGGGCCTGACTCTCTACCAGGCCCTGGACCTCCTCCAACACCTGTCAGCAACCTGGACCGGCACCTGCCCCACATGCCGACAACCCACCCCATGGCAGCCCTACGACACCACCTAACAAAGCCCCTACTACCCTCCGAGTGCGTGACCCGCTCGATCGTGCCGTGCGGCCGATGAGCTTTCCCGCGCCCCGGTCGGACGAGCGGATCAGCGCAGTCCGGCGAAGAGATCGTTCTCGGGTACGGCCGCGCCGGTGGCGTCCTTGACACGTACGAAGGTCTCCATGCCCATCAACTCGCCGAACCTCTCCTTGCCCATCTTGAGGAAGAAGATGTTCTCGCCCTGACTGGCGTGCGCAGCCAGCGCATCGAACTTCTGACCGCTGAATGCGGTGGTGTCCACCCACGTGGTGATCTCATCGTCGGGGAGGCCGATCTCGGCCATCGCGGCGGCCTCGGCAGGATCCGGCTCCGGCATGTCCTCATGAAACTCGCGCATGGTCTCCCCGAACCGCTGCATCATCGAGCGCGGCATCGTCGTCCAGTACACCTTCGGTGTCAGCGCGGTCATCTCCAACGCCGCCATCGTGATGCGGTGGGCCTGGATGTGGTCGGGGTGTCCGTAGAAGCCGTTCTCGTCATAGGTGACGACCACATCGGGCCGGTAGTGCCGCATGAGTTCCGCAAGTCGGACAGCGCCTTCCTCCACGGGGGTCTGCCAGAAGGATCCGGGGGCGTCGTTGCTCGGCCAGCCCGCCATCCCGGAGTCGGCATAGTCCAGCATCTCCAGATCGCTGACCTTCAGGACGTCACAGCTCGCCGTGAGTTCTTGGCGGCGCATCAAGGCGACGGCCGCCGGATCGTGCCCGGGATCGCCCGGCTTGACACCCCCCGTTCCGTCACCGCAACCGCCGTCGGTACACGTCACAAGAACTGTGCGGATGCCTTCCGCCGCGTACCGCGCGAGGACCCCTCCGGTTCCGGTGGCCTCGTCATCGGGGTGGGCGTGCACTGCCATAAGCGTCAACGGCCGGTCAGTCATGAAACAGTCCTCCTGCAGAAAGTACGTCTTGGTCCGAGTGCGCGGCGGGCGTACCGCGATCCTGGGGCCCGGATCCTGGCGGGGCGGACGACCTTGCGGTCTCCGTGTTCCCCGCCCGTGCGGCGCCGGTCCCTCGGTCGATGCAACCGTGCCGACCGGACCGGCTGTTCCCGGCGCAGCCAATTGGCCTTCCAGGCGTCGGAGTTTCAACGCGAACGAGGTACAGGCGCGACCTGCACGTCTCAGCGCCACGTCGGCCTCTGCGGACCGACATCCTGCGCTGCGAGGTCGGCGACGACTCCCCGGCAGCTGTCTCCGCGGGCAGCGACTCGCTCGGCCCTGATGCGGACCCGCCCAGCACTGATCGGCACCCCCGTCCATCCACCGCACGAGAGGCTGCGTGATCAACGTTTGAAAGCACCCGCACGGTAAAGACGGTCCTTGACACCGTCTTTATACGACCAGGTAGGAGAGGCACTATGGGCATCATTGCTTGGATCATCATCGGGTTGCTCGCGGGCCTCATCGCCAAGGCGCTCATGCCGGGCACGGACCCGGGCGGCATCATCATCACGATGCTCATCGGTATCGCGGGCGGTCTGCTCGGCGGCTGGCTCGGCAAGGTCATCTTCGGCGTCGATTCCATCGACGGGTTCTTCGACCTCTCCACCTGGATCGCCGCCATCGTCGGCTCGCTCATTCTCCTCGTGCTGTACCGCGTCATCACGGGCAACCGCCGCCACGCCTGACCCGTACGCCCATCACCGCGAATCGGCTCCGCCCTACCTGGGCGGAGCCGTTTCGCGCATCACGAGCGCTTTGTCATCGCGGTGGACCGCGGAGAGTGCCGTCGACACCGGACACGGACCGTAGCAGCCCCGCGGAATCCGTGTGCTCGGCCAGCGTCCGCCACAATGCGGGAGGGATCGGCTCGGTGGTCCGCTGTTCTTGCCCGTACTGGTCCAGGACGTCGCTCAGCCGGTAGCGGGGAACTTCGGGTCGGCCGTCCGCAGGCGTGGGTGGTGTGAGGGGCCCCGCGGCGCCGAGACACTCCGCGGTGGCGTACGACAGGGCCTCCTGCAGCCAGATTTCACCCGTCGGGGGCTGCGCACATGCGAGGCGGTAAGAATGCTGACAACGAGGTTGACGTCGATTCCTGCCCACAGCCCCTCGCGCTCCCGGAACAGGTCCGCGGCAAAGCGGGTGACCTTGGGCAGCAGTAGAGGCGGAAGGCTGATCTGGTACTGGAAGACCTAATCCAGGTAGCCGCTGCCACTGCTGTAATACGGATTGACCGTGTCGGCCGGAGTCGCCTGCTCGAGGGCCCTCGTCAGGGCCTCTTCCATGGGCTGCTGAATCGGCAGCCACGATGAACACGCACTTGCCCACGCCCTGGAACGTACGCAGCGCGTCGAACGTGGCGACTACGTCCTTGGGGGTGCAGCGGTCATGATAGACGACGATGGAGTGGAGCCAGGATCACCCTGGCTCCACTCCATGGTGCGGGCGTGTCACTGGAACTGTGCGAAGAACCTCCAGATCTCTCCCTTGGTCCAGGTGGCGACGCCGCTCTCGTTGGGGGAGCCGTCGACCGGACCGGGTATGTGGTCTCCGTCGAACGCGGCCCATTGGACCGGGTACCCGGCACGGCAGCCCGAGTAGGAGGTGGTGATGTGCGTCCGGCTGCCCGGGGCGGGCTCGCGCGGGCTCTGGGGAGTGCAGCCGTTGTTGCTGACGAATCTATCGCGCAGGGACCGTCCTTGCGCGATGTTGAGGACGGAGTCGCTGATGCCGTGGATTCCGAAGTAGGCGATGGGCTGGGTGCCGCCGCTGCACCCGCTGATCTGGGCGCCGGAGATGACCGCGACGGCCCTGAAGGCGTTCGCCCGGGTGCATGCGAGTGCGTAACTCATACCGCCGCCCCAGCTGAAACCGGTGGCGAAGCGCTGTGCCGTGTTGACGCAGAGGCCGCCCTCGATTCGCTGGATCATGTCGTCGACGAAGGTGACGTCCTCACCGCCCGAATTGGCCCAGCCGTTGCCGAGGCCCTGGGGGGCGACGAGGATCGCGCTGTCGTTCGACTGTTCCTGCTGGCCGTAGTAGGACCAGGCGCTCCCGCTCGTTCCGCCCGAGGCGACGTCGCCGGCGGTTCCGCCCCGCCAGTGGAACGCGAAAATCAGCCGGTAGGGGTGGCTGTTGTTGTAGTTGGCGGGAACCCTGAGGATGAAGCTGCGGCTCTTACCGCTGCTCTGAATCGTGTGCGTACCGCTCGCCAGAGTCGGGGCGCTACCGCATCCGCCGCCGCCACCGGACGACAGCTTGATCATCTGCCATTGCTGGTTGGCGCCGCCCCAGTCGGTGTACTGGACGACGTTGCCGCCGTCGGCGGTGGAGGCGCCCTGCACCTCCACGGCCTTGCCGCTGTTGCGGTTGATCAGCCGGACGTGGCCTGCGTCGGAGTCGGCCAGGCGGAACTGCTGGTTGGCCCCGTTGCGGTCGGCCCACTGCGCGATCGCGGCACCGTCGGCGGTCGAGGCGCCGGCAACGTCGAGAACCTTGCCCGAATGCCGGGCCTTGAGCCGGTAGAAGCCGCCGCCGGAGTCCACGAACTGCCACTGTTGGTTGGCTCCGTCGTGGCGCGTCCACTGGCTGGCCCGCGCGCCGTCGGCGGTGGACACGCCAGAGACGTCCAGCGCCTTGCCGCTGTTGCGATTGATCAGGAGGTACCAGGCATTGGTGTCCACCGTCGCCGCCTCGGCGGGCGCCGGATTCACCGCGACGAGCATGCCGATCGCGAGGGTCGCCGCCACCACGGCGGCGAACCGGGACCACCAGCGATGTCTTTGTGGAGGGGCGAGGGAAGCCGCACTGTAGGTCTTCATCGATTCACCCTTTCGCTGTGTCGGTCAGGTGCGGGTCCAGCGTTGGTTGCTGCCGTTCGAGCAGGAGTAGAGCTGGATCAGGGTGCCGTTGGCGGTGCCGTTGGCGGTGGCGTCAAGGCAGAGGCCGGACTGGACGCCGACGATGGATCCGTCGGAGTTGAGGCGCCATTTCTGGTTGTCGCCACCCCAGCAGCTGTAGATCTGGACTTTGGCGCCGTTGCCGGTCCCGGCGGCGTCCAGGCACTTGTTGTCGTAGACCCTGAGCTCACCTCCGGCGGTGTAGGCCCACTGCTGGTTGGTGCGGTTGTTGCAGTCCCACAGGTTGAGCTGGGTGCCGTCGGTGGTGCTGGCGCCGGGCACGTCCAGGCAGCGGCCTGAACCGACGCCCTTGATCTGTCCAGAACTGGTCGGGGGTGTAGGGGAGGCGGCGTTGAGTGCGTTGAGGACGGAGGTGTAGGCGGGCTTTTTGCTGCCGCTGCCGTCGAACAGCAGCGGCGAGTGCTCCGGTCGCCAGGAGTCGGTGTCGCGCACACCCCAGACGGTGATGCCGAGGCAGCGCGGGACGGCCAGGCAGTCGTTGGTCACGTTGGCGTAGGTTGTGGCCGAGGCGCCCTGGATGTCGAGTTCGGTGATGGCCACATCGACGCCGAGGGCGGCGAAGCTCTGCAGGGTGGTGCGGAAGTTGCTGTTGTAGGGGCTGTCGCTGTTGAAGTGCGACTGGAAGCCGACGCAGTCGATCGGCACGCCGCGCTGCTTGAAGTCTCGGACCATGGCGTACATGGCCTGGGTTTTGGCCCAGGTCCAGTTCTCGACGTTGTAGTCGTTGTAACAGAGCTTGGCGGCCGGGTCGGCGGCGCGCGCAGTGCGGAAGGCGACCTCGATCCAGTCGTTGCCGGTGCGCTGCAGATTGGAGTCGCGCCGGGCTCCCGAGCTGCCGTCGGCGAAGGCCTCGTTCACGACGTCCCACTGGACGATCTTGCCCTTGTAGTGGGCCATCACGCCGTTGATGTGATTGGTCATCGCCTGGCGCAGCGTGCTGCCGCTGAGGCTCTGCATCCAGCCGGGCTGCTGGGAGTGCCAGGCCAGGGTGTGGCCACGCACCTGCTTGCCGTTCTGCACCGCCCAGTTGTAGACGCGGTCACCGGCGGTGAAGTTGAACTGGCCCCGCTGGGGTTCGGTGGCGTCGATCTTCATCTCGTTCTCGGCCGTCACCGAGTTGAACTCGCGGCCCGCGATCGTCGTGTACGCCGAGTCGTTGAGCCTGCCCGAAGCGATGGCGGTGCCGAAGTAACGGCCGCTCTGCGCCGCCGCGCCGCCGAGCGTGCTCTCGGCGGCGTGTGAGGTCTGCGGCGCCACCAGCGCGGCGACCGAACCGAGTACGCCGACGATCAGCGCCATACACAGACCGCCGATCTTCCGGCGGACCGTGGGTGGGCGAATGGCATTTAAGCCCATGACTGAGCCTCCAGGAGAGAAATCACGGAAGGATTAAAGCGAAAGCGCGGCAGAATGAATCCGCGTTAGCGACGCCCGCGTCCATTAACAAAGGACGCTCACCACCAGGGCGTAACGATCCAAGGATGGCACCCGGCACCCGGGCAGACGGGAGACACCGCCTCGGGGACTCAGTGTGGAAACCCCGCCGGAACATGTCAAGAGTATCGAGACTCCTCCCTCCAGGTATCCCGGTAGCGGCTTTCGGCCGCACGAAGGCCATCGAAAGGATTTCGATGGGGATCACCCGAGCTGGGCTGTCGTTGAAAAGGCGCGTACGGAATGCACGTGAATTCACGCTCCCAGCTTCGACGGGGTGGCCGCTCTGGGGCGACGAATATCGGCGTCCCCGAGATGCGAACTGATGGAAATACTCGTTTATGGCGCGCTCTCTCCTCAGGAGCCGCCGTTCAGATCCGGCGCCCACTTGTTGGCGCTGCCATCCGTGTCCGGCCGGGGTTCCTCTCTGTTTGTCCGAACAGACCTGTCTGGTAGACGAGGTACCACTTCTTCTGCGGCGCGAAGTAGAACGCCTGCGGCGCAGCCCGGTATCCCTTGACGATCCCGGACCGGTCCAGGTGGTACTGGCGTGCGGTGCCCGCCTCGGCCCGGAGGTGTCGGCGGTAGTGGCGAAGACGTGCCAGGTGGCCTTGTGCCGGACGATCGACGAGTCCTTGTCCGAGACGACAGGGTGCTCGGCATCGGGCTGAGGAGCGATCAGCGGGCCGCTGGAGGACCACTGGAACGTGGTGCTCAGATCCTGACCGCTCACGCTGTCCCGGTCCCCTGGCCCGCCGTGGCGGCGGGCGCGGCGCCCAGGGCGACGAGCAGGGCTGCGAGGGTGGTCAGTCAGGAGGGCGAGCAGGGGTTCTGTGCCGAGGTGGTCTGCCCCCGCTGCGTGGGATCCCCCTGGCGGTCAGGTCTTCTTGGGCCGGACCCCGAGCGCGTCGCGGATGGCGAAGTACGCCGGCTTGGCCTTCAGGTTCTCGTCCCACGGCAGGGCCGCGCCCTCCCCCTCGAAGAAGGCTGGGATCCAGGAGTAGCGGTCGGTGTAGTCCCAGACCGTGATGCCCACACAGCGCTTGACCGCCAGGCATGCCTCGGTGACCCGGGCGTACCAGTCGGCCTGCTCGGCCAGCTTGGCCTCGTCCGACGGCAGGACCATGCGGATGTCCACCTCGGTCAGGGCGGTGTCGACTCGGAGGTCGGCAAAGCGCTGAAGGTTCTCCTGGAGGTTGCCGGGGAAACCGTACTGCAGCGCCAGGTGGCCTTGGAGGCCGAAGCCGTGGACCGGGACGCCGTCGGCCTTGAGCTGCTTGATCAGCTCGTAGTAGGCGTCGGACTTCGGGCCGATCCACTCCACGTTGTAGTCGTTGAGGTACAGCTTGGCCTTGGGGTCGGCCTGGTGCGCCCAGCGCAAGGCGTCGGCAATGTAGCCGGGGCCGAGCGTCTTGTAGAAGAGGTTCTCCCGGTACGTGCCGTCCTCGTTCATGATCTCGTTGGCGACGTCCCAGGCGAAGACCTTGCCCTTGTAGTGCTTGACCACGGTCTGGACGTGGTTCTTGAGGATCGCGCGCAGTTCGTCGGCGCTCCATGTGCCGGAGGTGAGCCAGCCGGGCAGCTGGCTGTGCCAGAGCAGGGTGTGGCCCCGGACCCTCTGGCGGTGGGCGCGGGCGAAGTCGACGACCTCGTCACCCTTGGTGAAGTCGAAGACGCCGCGCTGGGGTTCGGTGGCATCCCACTTCATGCTGTTGCCGGGCGTGATCGTGCCGAACTCCTCCCCGAGCAGCTCGGTGTACGGGGTATCGGTGAGTTCCGGGTTGTCGGTGGCAGAACCGAAGTAACGGCCGTGGTCCTCGGCAAGGTCGTGCAGGGTGGCGGCCTCGGCCTTGCGGCCGTCACCGGCGTGCGCCGCGGGGGCGACGGCCAGACCGGCCAGCAGGGCCGCCGCGGCGAGGAACACGGCGGATCTGCCGCGGGAGCGGCGGGGGGCGGGGAGTGCGAGTGTGCGCATGGTTCGGCTCCTCAACTGTGATGTAGCGACATGCAGTTGACACGCACCTCGCACCGCATGCGGCGCTCGTGCCCGACCGCCCGCACCGGCCCGGTCAGGGTGAGCGGCACGGTGTGGTGGACGTGAGCGCTGGAGGCGGCGAGGCGCAGTTCGAGGGCGCCGGGTTCGACGACGCGGCGGCCGTCGGCACCGGTGTACGCGGCGAGGTCGGCCGGGAACGTGGCGTGCAACTCGGCCGACGCGCCGGCGTCGAGCGTGACCCGGGCGTAGCCGACGAGCCGAACCTCGGGACGGGCGACGGTCCCGACGGGGTCGTGGAGGTAGAACTGGACGACTTCGGTTCCGGGGCGGTCGCCGATGTTGCGGACGGTCAGCCGCAGTGCGGTCTCGCCGTCGGTGGCGAGCTCCGGGGCGTCGCACTGCGGTTGGCCCCAGCTGAACGTGGTGTAGGACAGGCCGTAACCGAACGGGTACAGGGGGGTCGGGTCCACGGTGCTGGGGAAGCCGTGCCGGCCGAGCGGCGGGGCGAGGTACGGGGCGGGCTGGCCGCCGGGGCTGCGCGGCACCCCTATGGGCAGGCGCCCGGAGGGGTCGACGCGGCCGGAGAGGACGCCCGCGACGGCGCCGCCGCCCTCCTGTCCGGGGAAGAACGCCTGCACGACGGCGGCAGCCCGGTGGGCCCAGCGGCCGAGTGCATAGGGCCTTCCGCTGAGTACGACGATGACGACCGGCGTGCCGGATGCCATCGATTCGTCCAGCAATTCTGCCTGTTCGTACGGAAGTTGCAGGTCCTCGGCATCGCAGCCCTCGCCCGACGAGCCGCGCCCGAACAGACCCGACCGGTCCCCGACCACGGCCAGGCAGACGTCGGCCGCCGCCGGATCGTCGGCGAACACGGCGCCCGGCAGCTCGGTGCACAGCGCCCCAGCAAGAGTCAACACCTCGACGCCTGTGGGTAGTTCGGGATGGTGTACGCCCACGTGCCGGGGGAACGTGTAGCAGCCGAGCATGGCGGCCTGCTCGTGGGCGAGCGGACCGAGGAGGGCGATGCGCAGCCCGTCGCTCAGCGGCAGCATGCCGGAGTCGTTGGCTAGCAGGACGACGGACTCCTCGGCGACCTTCTGTGCCAGCTCCCGCATGTGCGGGGGGTTCAGGTCGACGGGCGCGCCGCCCGTGACGGGCTCCCGGTCGGGGTCGAGCAGCCCCAGTTCGCACTTCTGCGTAAGGACGCGCAACGCGGCCCGGTCGAGCAGGTCAGCGGGGAGCGGGACCGCGGGGTTGAAGCAGCGTGCCGCCGGCAGTTCCACGTCGACCCCGGCCGCGAGGGCGAGCAGCGCGGCGTGGCCCTCCCCGTCGGCGACCCGGTGCGCTTCCTCCAGCAGCGAGACGCCGTAGTAGTCCGATACCACGGTCCCGGTGAACTCCCACTGCTCACGCAGGAGTTGGGTGAGTAGCCCGGCATGGGCGTGGGCGGGGAGGCCGTCGAGGTCGTTATAGGCGGGCATCACGGAGCGGGCGCCGCCGTCGCGCACCGCCATCTCGAACGGCGGCAGGATCACGTCCGCGAGTTCGCGCGGGCCGAGCGAGGCGGGCGCGTGGTTGCGGGCGGCGCGCGAGGCCGAGTGCCCGGCGAAGTGCTTGAGCGTGGCGACGATCCCGGCGGCCTCAAGACCCCGCACGTAGGCGGTGCCGATGGTGCCGACGAGGTACGGGTCCTCGCCGATGCACTCCTCGGTGCGGCCCCACCGCGGATCCCGTACGACGTCCAGGACCGGGGCGAGGCCCTGGTGGATGCCGACCGCGCGCATCGACGTACCGATGGCCTGGGCCATCTCGGTGATCAGCGCGGTGTCGAAGGTGGCGCCCCAAGCGAGCGGGGTGGGGAAGACGGTGGCCTGCCAGGCGGTGAAGCCGGTCAGGCACTCCTCGTGGGCGATCGCGGGCACCCCGAACCGGTTGCCCGCGCGGATCGTGCGCTGCAGTTCGGCGAGGCGGGCGGCGCCTTTTGCGGGTTCGACGGGGACTGTGCCGAAGGGTCGGGTGAGGTGGCCGAGGCCGTAGGGAAGGAGCGCGTCGAGGGCGGCGCTCCGGGCCACGTAGGCGTGCTGGCCGGGGGCGACGTCGGCGCCCTCGGTGTCGGCGCCGATCCATGCGCTGGACAGCTGGGCGGTCTTCTCCTCGGTGGTCATCCGGGCGAGCAGGTCCGCCGCCCGGGTGTGGGCGGGCAGAGTGGTGTCCTGCCATGGCGCGGCCATGGAACTCCTCAAGTGCAGTACGAGTAAGGGGCGTTGTCCTGGACGGGCTCAGCCCTTGGTGGCACCCATCGTGATTCCGCCGATCAACTGCCGTTCGGCGACGGCGTAGAAGGCGAGGGCGGGCACCATGGCAAGGACGAGATAGGCGAAGACGCGGGCGATGTCGGCGGCGTACTGGCCCTGGAACTGCTGGACGCCGATGGGGATCGTCCACCAGGCCTGGTCGCTGAACACCAGCAGCGGGAGCAGGAAGTTGTTCCAGCTGCCGACGATGGCGAGGATCGACACGGTGCCGAGCGCGGGCCGCGCCATGGGCAGCAGGATCCGCCAGAAGAAGCCGAACGCCGAGCAGCCGTCGAGGGTCGCGGCCTCCTCGAGATCGCCGGGTATCTCCCGGAAGAAGCCGCGCAGGATGACGATGGTCATGGGCAGGCCGAACGCGGCCTGCGGCAGGATGACGCCCCAGGGGTTGTCGAGCAGCCCGAAGGTGCGCAGCAGAACGAACAGCGGCAGGATCGCCACGGCGAACGGGAACATCAGCCCCACGGTGAAGAGCGTGAAGAGCAACTCCCGGCCCCGGAAGGCGAATCGGGCGAGCGCGAAGGCGGCGAGGGCCGCGGCGCCCACCGTCAGCACGGTCGTGCCGACGGCGATCAGTGTGGAGGAACCCAGCATGCGCCAGAACGAGCCGGAGGCGAGTACGTCGGTGTAGTTGGACGTCACCCACGGCGAGGGCAGGCCGAACTTGTTGCGGGAGAGCTCGTCGGTGGACTTGAACCCGGACACGAACGCGTACAGCAGCGGCGTGACCATGGCGACGCCGACCAGCCACACGATCACGTACAACGGCACGGAGCGCAGCCTTCTGCGCGCGCCCGCGCTCATCGGGAGGCTCGCATGGTGGTGAGGGCTCCTTCGGTGTCGCGGCGCAGCACGGCACGCTGGTAGATGAGGGCGAAGACGAGGCTGATGAGGAACATGGCGATGCTGATCGCGCTGGCGTAGCCCATCTGGTAGCGCTTGAAGCCGAACTGGAACATGGTCACGGCCATGGTCTCGGAGTGGTGGTCCGGGCCGCCCTGCGTGACCACCCATACCAGGTCGAAGAGCTGAATGGCACCGATCACGGAGAGGAAGACGCTGATGCGGACCGTCGGCCCGAGCAGCGGCAGGGTGATGTGACGGAAACGCTGCCAGGGGCCTGCGCCGTCGATCCGGGCCGCCTCGTGCAGTTCGGCGGGTATGCCTTGCAGTCCGGCCAGGTAGAGCATCATGTGGAAGCCGAAGTATTTCCATGTCATTACGAGGAACAGGGTCGGCAGCACATGGTCCTGGTCGGCGAACCACAGTCCGCCGAGGCCGTCGAGGCCGACCGCGCCGAGCACCTTGTCGGCGAGCCCGTCGTCCGGCGCGAAGATCATGGAGAACAGGACGCCGGTGATGACCTCGGACAGGACATAAGGGGCGAAGAACAGCATCCGGTAGAGGGCACGCCCGCGCAGTTTCTGGTTGAGCAGCACGGCCATGCCAAGCGCGAACGGCAGCTGCACGCACACCGAGAACAGCACGAGCAGCAGGCCGCGCCACAGGTCGCCGAGGAAGACCGGGTCGTGGATGAGCTGGCTGTAGTTGTCGAGGCCGACGTAGTCCGAAGGGGCCCCGAATCCACCCCAGTTGAAGAGGCTGACGTACAGCGCGTACGCGATCGGGGCGAGCACGAGCGCGCCGAACAGGAGCAGGGCGGGCAGGGTGAAGCAGAAGGCGGTAAGCCAGTCGACGACCCGCCGGGCCAACGGCCGGCGTGCTCTCGTGTCCGGTTGCTTCGGTGGAGCGGTGGCGGGCGTGGGGTCCTTCACGTAAGTGGAGGTCATGTCGGTTACTGGCTCTTCGCTACCTGGGTGACCGAACGGGCCACCTGCTCGGGTGACTTGGACCCGGCGATCAGGGCGGCCACCGAGTCGTTGACCTCCTGGCCGACGGCGGGCGGGTACGCCTGGTCGAGGTAGAGCTGGAAGCCGGTCGCCTTGCCGAGGACGTCGGAAACGAGCTTGAGGCTGCGGTCGGTCAGGGCGCTCGTGGCTTCCTTGACGACGGGCATCATCGAGCTCTTCGACACGAGGATGCGGTCGGACTCGGCCGTCATGAAGAACTTCAGGAAGTCCACGGCCGCCTTCGGCGCGCCCTTGCGCACCGCGTAGCCGCCGCCTCCGCCGAAGACATCAGTGACCGCGCCCTTGCCGCCGACGACCGCGGGGAACGGGAAGAACCCGAGGTCCTTGCCGATGCCCTTGCCCGCGTCGGCCTGCACGACGGGCGCCCACTGGCCCATCAGCTCCATCGCCGCCTTGCCGTTACCCATGGCGGCCGCCTCGCCGGTGGGCGTGGAGTACGCGGCACCGAGGAAGCCCTTCTGGAACGGCTGGAGCGCGACGAGCTCCTTGAGGTGCTCGCCCGCCTTGACGAAGTCGTCACCGGTGAAATCCTTGGCGTCAGCAGCCTTCTGCATGCCGTCGACCCCGGTGATCCGCATGGCCAGGTACGCCCAGTAGTACATGCCGGGCCACTTCTCCTTGCCCGCGAAGGCGATGGGGGTGATCCCGGCGCTCTTCAGCTTCTTGACCGTGTCGAGGTAATCCGCCCAGGTGGCCGGCGGAGCGCTGATGCCCGCCTTGGCAAACAGCGTCTTGTTGTACCAAAAGCCCACCGTGCCGATGTCGAAGGGCACGGCGTACGTCTGCCCGTCGAACTGATACGCCTTGACCGACGCCGGCACGAGGGTGTCGGTCAAGGAGCTGACGGACGACGTGAGGTCCTCCACGAGGCCCGCGTCGATCTGCTGCTTGAGAACGCCGCCGCCCCACGTGTGGTAGATGTCCGGCAGCTTTCCGGAACTGGTCAGCGCTGTCATCTTCGACTTGTAGGCGTCATTCTCCATCGTGACGAGCTTGATGTGCACGTCGGGGTGCGCGGCCTCGAACGCCTTGGCCCGCTCGGGCCAGACGGACTTCGACGGCTCCGTGGTCTGGATGTTCCACCACTCCAGAACGGTCCGACCCTTGCTGTCGGTGGTCGCGGACCCGGAGTCCGAGCAAGCGGAGAGGCCGGCCGCGCCCAGTCCCACCGCCGACGCTGTCCCCAGAAACCGGCGACGGGAGAAGGCGAAGGACGCGGCGCCGGACGCGGACGCTACGGCTCGGTCGAAGGCTGGCATGGTGCACCTTCCGGAAGACTGCCGAGAATTATCGGGGGCGGCCATGGAAGTTACGGGCATGCGTCGGGGGTGTCAACGGCCCTGACAAAAAAGGGCGTTGACACCCCCGGAGCGCGCTGTTCCGTTATGCGCGGCGCGGCGGTGCGGTGCTCGCGCGGACCACCAGCTCGGTGGCGAGTTCCACCCGCGGAGAGGCCGGCTCGACGTCCCGTGCGAGGTCGAGGAGCATCCGCGCCGCCAACTTGCCCATGTCGGACAGAGGTTGACGGATGGTGGTCAGCGGTGGCGCCGACCAGCGCACCTCCGGCAGATCGTCGAAGCCTACGACGCTCATGTCCTCCGGCACCCGAAGGCCGCGCCGCCGCAGCGCCTCGATCGCGCCGAGCGCCATCTGATCGCTCGCGGCGAAGATCGCGGTCGGCGGTTCGGACAGCTCCAACAACCGCCCCGCGCCGGTGAATCCGGACGCGTGGTAGAAGTCGCCGGGTACCACGAGCGCGTCATCGACGGCCACGCCCGCCACATCCAGCGCGGCCCGATAGCCGTCGAGCCGGGCCCGGGAGCACAGCAGCCGCGGCGGGCCCTCGATGAACCCGATCCGGCGGTGCCCGAGGTGCAGCAGATGCTCGGTCGCCGCCATCCCGCCCGCCCAGTTGGTGGCGCCGACAGTGGGGGCCTCGGTCGCCGGCGATCCGGCCGGGTCGACCACCACCAACGGCACGCCCAGGCGCCGCAGTTCGTCGTGGAGACCGGGTTCGAGCACCGACGTCACCAGGATCACGCCGTCCGACGCACGGGCGCGCAGATTGGTCATCCACTGCCGCGCGGCTCCCGCCCGGTCGTGAATCGCGGAGACCACCGTGCCCACACTCGCCTCGTGCGCGACCTCCTCGACACCACGAATGATCTCCACGGCCCAAGGGCTGTCGAGATCGTTGAAGACCAGGTCGAGCAGGGCCGCCCGGGCCCCGGGAGCGGTCGGTCGGCGCTGGTAGCCGTGACGGTGCAGCAGGTCCTCGACACGGGCCCGGGTGGCGGGCGAGACATCGGAGCGCCCGTTGACGACCCGCGAGACGGTCGGCACGGACACGCCGGCCTCCCGCGCGATCTCGGTGATCGTCACCTTGGCCGGCCCGACCGGGCTCTGCGTGGTTGCCTTGTGCTGGATGCCTTCCCGGGCCACGTATTCCACCTCCGTCGACATGTTCATCCGAAAACTCTCCGGACCCCTTCCGGAAAACCGTAGGACATGCCATCGACCGGCTGTCGGTCAAGTCGGACATCCGTACGGTCACCGGCTGTACGCAGTGCCGTGTCGAGTCATAGTCCCCCAGGACGCTGCGCAGCCAGGAGAGTTGACGGCTCGCGTGCAGGGCGTCGCCACCCTCGTGCCGGTTGACAGGCAGGCGTGGATTTCGCGCGGGGGTCCGTCCCCCGCGAGCTCGCCGTAGCGGTTGTAAGCCGCGTAGGCGCCGCTGGGCGGACAGACCGTCTCGCGCAGGCCGACGCCGAAATGGGCGGGGGCACCGGCACGCCGCGCGAAGGGTACGCCCTCGACGCAGGAAAGCGTGCGGTAGGCGGCACTCCCGGCACCGCGGTGCACAGCGAGGTATCCGGCGATCTCCCCGTACGGCCCGGCGTCGGTCAGGTCGAGAGCGTGCCGGATGCCGCACAGCAACGGCGCCGTGGCAACGGACGGCCACGAGGTCGGGGACGAGTCCGGCGACGGCGAGCACCACCCCGCCTCCCTGACTGTCGCCGGTGGCCGCAACGCGCCGCGGGTCCACGCCGGGCATGATACGCAGCGCGGCGACCGCGCACACCACGTCGGTGATCAGGCGCGGTAGTGACAGTCGTGGGCCCCGGAACGCCTCCATCAGCGCGGACCCCGGATACGTCCCGAACACTTCGTATTTCCGACGGTAGTAGCACGACCAGTAGCTCACCACGCGTCGCTCCGTGCATGCGAAGAAGTCTGGATTGCGTTCGATGAACTCGCCATAGAGCCTGCGGTCAGCCGACCCCGGGGCAGCGAGGCCGGGAACACCCAGGCCGATCGCGTCAAGGATCTCCAGCACGTACCCGCCGGCCAACTGCACCACAAATGGGACCACCCATGGCTCGCTCGACGCCGTGATCTTTTCGAGGTGGCACTGGCGGACCCTGCCATCACTGTGCCGTGAGTACAGGCAATGCAAGATCACCTGCTGGGTTTCGGTCAGTGGCCGCTCCGAGCCGCCGGTCTCCGGCTCCTCGTTGTAGATCCGGTAGGGGATGGCGACGGTCTCGCCCTGCACCTCAACAACCTCGAATGACTCCGCCGGCGCGAGCCTGGCATCCGGCATGACCGCCAAGACGCTCTGCACGGCATCGGCAAGACGTGCCGGAAAGGCTGCCACAAGGACATGCGGGACGTTCGACGGATCCCGAGGCAGCTGCATGACACGAGGATAGGCGGCGAGCCCTCGCTCCCTCAGCCGCCCGCCTCAACGATGCGGGGCAGGCCTTAGCTGCGGTGTCGCCCGGGCTGGGCACGGGGAACGCGCTGAGCTGCTGGTGCAGCTCGGGGTGGTGGCGGTGACGGGGCTGCCGAATCTGCGGCTGCCCCGGGTGGTCAGCTGAGACGCGGGTGGTCGGCCGAGAGCTGAGCGGGACCGGCCACGCCCGGTACGGCAGCAGGGCCCCGATACGGCAGCAGGGCCCGGACCGCGCGTCGCGGTCCGGGCCCTGCCCCGTGCGGTGCCGCCCTGCGGCGGCGGTGCGTCAGCTCTGTGCGGTGTCGTCGCCCGCCTGCCCGGCGCCCTCACCTGCGCCTGCCTTCTCGCGCATCTTGCGCACCAGCTCCGCCTTCTGGTCGGCTGCACCCTGGCGGTCGAGGTTGCGGTGCGGACCGTTGTTCTGCCGTTCGGCGCGGGACAGCTTCTTGCGCTGGCCGCCGCCCATGCCCACGGGGTTGTTGATGTTCTTGCTCACGGTCATGGGTTCTCCCGGTAATGATGTGAAGTGATCTACGGATTCATCGGTGGGGGACGGGCGGCGACGTCGAAGGACGTCAGCAGGGGCCCATCACGCTCTCACTCGTAAATCGGCGTCTGGAAGAACATGACAAAGACGTTACCCGGTTCCGTCGGCCCCGCACACCAACCTTTTCGCCGCCCCGGCGTCGGCCGGGCCTTCGGCGAGCGCCCGGGGTCAGCCGTTTCCTTCCGGGAATCTCAGCACCGCCAGCACCTGCCGGTGGTCGCCGCCCGCCCGGGGCAGGTCCAGATGGGCGTTACTGGGCCGCCGCGGGCGTTGTCAGTGGTCGCGAGCACACTGACGGCTTGAGAGATCATCTCACTTGCGCCCCGCCGTTACGGGACAACCTTCAGGCGAAATCCCCGCGCCTGGCGGGCCGCGTACAAGCGCCCGCGTGCCCGCTCCACCGCCACGAGTCAGCAAGGGCCCCGACTCCAACGGCCCAGCCTGCTCAACACAGGCAGCAGACCAGCCAAAATCCGGTCCGACAGGGCCTGACGCCCCGTCAGCAAAGTCAGCATTGGGTCAGCATCAGGTCTACTAAAGCTGCTCACACACGACCACACCTTGGAATCCCGGGCACACGCGGCGGACGCTTCCAGAGAGGCGCGAGACCGATTCCGCTTTTGAGTAGGGGGCCGAGTTGCCGCGACTCGAGACACACCTGACCCGGAACACATCAACGCAGCTCAGCGCACCCTTCCCCTCGGTTTAAGCGCCACAGGGGGCAGTTCAGGGGCCGACAGCCGGCCTCCGTCGTACCCATGCACTTCCCCGAATCGAGCACCGGTCGCCCAGTCCGCACGCGCCTGTGCGATATCCTCGTGGGACCGCCCGATGAAGTTCCACCACATCACGATCTCCTCTGCGAACGGCTCACCGCCGAGCAGCATGAGACCGGCGTCGGAGAGGGCGCGCAGGGGTAGTTCGGTGCGGCCGCAGCCGAGGTAGAGCATCGAGCCGGGCAGTACGGGGACGCCGTCGACCTCCGCCTCTCCGGACATCGACAGGACGGCGTACTCGAAGTCGGGGTCGAGTGGTACGCGGGCTTCCGCGCCGCTCGTCATGGCGAGGTCGGCGCCGACGATCGGGGTGTACGTGGTGCCGGGCGAGGCCGTGCCGTCGAGTTCTCCGAGGATCACGGTGGCGATGAGGCCGGGCGCGATGACCGTGGGGAGGCCGACGTGGTGCTGGAAGTGCGGCTCGACGTTCCGATGGGCGTCGGGCAGGGCGACCCAGAGCTGGGCGCCGTGGAGGAATCTGGCGTGCGGCTTCGGGCTCTCCTCGGAGTGGCTGATCGCCTTGCCCGAGGTCATCAGGCCCAGCTCGCGGGGGCGGATCGTCCGGAGGCTGCCCACGCTGTCGCGGTGCAGGACCTCGCCGTCGTGCAGCCAGCTGACCGTCTGCAAACCCATGTGCGGGTGCGGCGGCACCTGCATCCCGGGCTCGTCGGCGATGTCGTCGGGGCCGTAATGATCCACGAAGGCCCATGCGCCGACCATCCGGCGGCCCAGATTCGGCAGCAGTCTGCGGACCTCGGTGGATTCGCCCAACTGGACATGCCGCGGGGCAAGTAGTTCACGTACCGGCTCGGCGACGACGAAGCCCCGCCCTCCGCAGACGGAGGGTGTGGCCTGGCGATCGAGATTACTCATGGCGCTCAACCTATTCCCGTGGGGACCCGTAGCGCCGGTCCCACGCCGAAAGATTAGTGGAATGTTCAACCATTATGCTGCGTTGAAGCACCTGAACGGATCACCGCGGCGACCGCAGACCGGATCCGCCGACGGCCCGGCCAAGGAGGACCAGTGAACGACATCTACTACGAGTTCGGTACAGCCGCCGACCGCTGGGACCGGGCGCAGATGTTCTTCGATGCGAAGGAGTACCTCACCGCCGCCCGCATCCTGGGCGGGCTGGTCGAGGAGGTGCCGGAGCAGGTCGCTCCGCGGCTGCTGCTGGCCCGCGCCTACTACCACTCGGCGCGCCTCGGCAAGGCCGAGACGGAGCTGCGCGCCGTACTGGAGCGCGACCCCGTGGAGGACTACGCGCAGCTGATGCTGGGCCGCACCCTGGAGCGGCAGGGACGGCACGCGGAGGCCGTGCCCCATCTGCGGATGGCGGCGGCGCTGACCGGGGATTTCGGGCCGGACGCGCCGTAACGGAGACCGGCCCCTGTGACGTCGATGGCGGCGCTCGGGACTCTCCCGATCAGGCCCGGAGCTTCGGCTCCGGGGCGCCCTGCGTGTTGGAGACACGGTCCAGCCATTCCGTCATCAAGGCCGCCTCCGCCGTACTGAGTCCCGCCCCGTGGGACTGTCGCAGCAAGGCGCTCAAGGTGGCCGCGGTGGAAGGGACCGCGGCGGAGGGGGCCGTCGTGTCCACCGAGTCGCCATCGGCCGCGGCCGGCGTCAGGACGGCAGCGTGTACAGCGTCACGGACCCGCCGCGATGCCGTGGGGTCGGAGAAGGTCGCCGGGCGCGCCACCAGCATGAGCGCCACGCCCACATTGGCCGACATGATCATCTGGGCCGCCAGTTCGGGAGCGACCAGCAGCCTGCCCCGTTCCGCCGCCCGCTCCAGATCCCGGGTGAGAATCCGGTGCGATTCGAGCGCCGAGGCGGGCGGGGTGCGCATCGCGGGCGAGTTCATCAGCCGGTACAGATTCGGGTTGCGCAGGGCGAAGTCCACATGGCTGTCCCAGCCATGACGGAGGTCCTCCACCGGGTCGGTGGACTCGCCGCGTTCCCGCTTGGTCGCCAGATACGCGTCGAAACCGTGGTCGACAACGGCCGACAGCAGACCTTCCTTGTCCCCGAAGTGCCTGTAGAGGGCGGGGGCCCCCACCTGCGCGGCCTCACACACGGCACGCGTGGAGACATCGCCGTCCGGGGACTCCGCGACCAGCTCGGCCGCCACCTCGAGAATGCGCGCTCGTGTACTCATCGGACGGACGCTATCAAGCGGCGCCCTACGCAGTTCAGACGCCGGCACAGGGGGCGCCGTAGACGGCCGCGAGTTCTTCGGGGGTGCACGCCTCGGTGGGGCCGGTGACCGTATGGCGCGTGTTGTGAACGACCACATCGAGACGGCCGGCTTGGGCCAACTTGTTCATGCCGTTCCTCCCTGCCGGTGGGCGGATTACGGGGTGGATCGCCTCAGACGATTCCGCCGTTGGCGCGCACGACCTGGCCGTTGACCCAGCGGGCGGGACCCGCGAGGAAGGAGATGACTTCCGCGATGTCCTGCGGCGTGCCCAAGCGCTCCAGCGGCGCCTGGGCCGCCATCCGTGCCACGGTCTCCTCGTCCTTGCCGTCCAGGAACAGGGCGGTCGCGGTCGGTCCCGGCGCGACCGCGTTGACCGTGATGTCCCGGCCGCGCAGCTCGCGGGCCAGAATCAGCGTCATGGCCTCGACGGCGCCCTTCGTCGCCGCGTAGGCGCTGTAGCCGGGGAGGGACAGGGACAGCACGGAGCTGGAGAAGTTGATGATCGCTCCGCCCTCGCGCAGGCGGCGGGCGGCCTGCTGATCGACGACGAAGGTGCCGCGGATGTTGGTGCGGTGCATACGGTCCAGGGCGTCCAGGTCCGTATCGATCAGCGGGGCCAGCGTCATCACGCCCGCGGCGTGGACGACCACGTCGACTCCCCCGAACGCTTCTTCGGCCTCATCGAAGAGGGCGGCGACAGCGACCTCGTCGGCCACGTCGGCCTGGTACGCGAGGGCCTCGCCGCCCGCCGCGACGATTGCGGCGACTGCGGCCTCTGCCTCGGTGTGATTGCCCGCGTAGTTGACGACGACGGCGA
The DNA here is from genome assembly GCF_042670885.1 of Streptomyces sp. NPDC057136. NCBI lineage: Bacteria > Bacillati > Actinomycetota > Actinomycetes > Kitasatosporales > Streptomycetaceae > Streptomyces > Streptomyces sp. NPDC057136. The sequence continues at coordinate 22,745 of NZ_JBHUUV010000027.1, read as the reverse complement.
AGCCGTCTGCCGCGAGCCGTTCGGCACTTTCGCGGCCGATGCCGCGCGAGCCGCCGGTGACGACGGCGACCCTACGGCAGGCGGGGGTGCTCTGCTCGCTCATGACGTTGCTCCCTGATGGAGGGGGCCGACGGCCTACGCCAACCCGATGAAGCAACGCTAACACCAAAATGGTAGCGACGCTACGCCTCATCTGTGGCAGCGCTACCCCTCCCCCGCTCCGCATATTCGGATGCCCTCAGCACCTACGCCGTGATACTCCCCCTGTCATGGATGACCTTGAAACAAAGCGCCTCACGCTCCACCTGATGAGCCCCGCAGAAGTAGCGGACATAGTGGCGGGCGAACCGGGGGCCAACGCCCGGTGGTCCCCCGGGTACCCCTCCGACGGCGACAAGGCCGGCGCGCGGCGCTACCTCAGCACGTGCGAGACGGTCGGGGACCCCCGGCCGTTCGGATCCTTCGAGATCAGTCGGCGTGAAAACGGTCAGGTGATCGGCGGGATGGGATTTCACGGCGTACCGGATGAGCACGGCCAGGTGACCATCGGCTACGGCCTGGCCCCCGAGGCCCGAGGAATGGGGTACGCCTCCGAGGCGCTTCGCGCCCTGCTGGAGTTCGCCCGCTCGCAAGGCGTCGCATCCGTGAAGGCCGACGCGAACCTCGACAACATCGCATCGCACCGCGTCATGACGGCGGCAGGGATGCGGCTCGTCGGAGTGGACGATCAACTGCATCACTACCTGGTCGACTGGACCGACAAGGACGACGCATAGGGCGCAGAGGGCGCGTAGACGGACGGTGGGGCGGCTCCGCAAGGGCGTCGGGAGGAGTCGGGAGGCCGGACGCCGCGGTCGCCGGACCGCCCTTGCCGGACCGTCAAGCGCGCCACAACAGCGCAACCCGCCGGACAGCGCCCCGGCGGGTTGCGTAGTAGCGGATCGGTAGGGATCAGTCAGGGCGTCGCGGGACCGGTGGGCCGGTCACCGCCACCGTTCAGGTCACCGCCCCCGCCGTCCGGGACGCCGCTCCGGTACCCGCGCGCGAGTTGTCCGCCTTCGGCTCCAGCAGGCGTTCGGTGAGATATCCGAAGACGAGACCGAAGCCCGTCCACAGCGTCGCCTGGATGGCGAGCGTGGACAGCCGGAACTGCCACAGCAGCGTCGCCGGGAAGTCCTTGCCGACCTCGTTGAACGAGGGCAGGAAGGCATAGGCGAGGCCGATGAGGAGGACGAAGCCGGCGAACGCGGCGATCGACGCGTTCCAGTTGCCCAGACGGGGTGCGAGCCGCTTGCCGAGGATGACGGCGGCGACGGCCAGCAGCACGCTCAGCGCGACCATCAGGAAGAACAGGGCGGTGCGCTGTCCGATGGTGCCGGGATCACCGACGGCCGGCGGGTTGGCCGGGTACTTCAGGAACGGCACGACGTACACCGTCAGCAGTGCGGCACCGGCGACGAAGGCGGCTGTGGCCCGGGGGCCGAAGTCGCCGATGCGGCCGAGCGCGTAACAGAAGACGAGTGCGGCGATGCCGCCGACCGCCACGCCGAACACCAGGATGCCGGTGGCGAGCCCTCCGGTGGCCTGCATGGTGCGGCTGACGAGTTCCTCGCCGCCGCCGTGGTCGTGGTGGTGAGCCGCCTCCAGCGCGATGGCGGCGTCCACTTGGGACTCGCCGAGGAAGTAGGCGACGACGAGCGCGAGCGCGCCCGCGACGAGGCCCGCCAGCATCCCGCGGACGAGCAGAGCTCTGACAGATATGGAGTTCACGAGGTTGTCCCCTGCGTATCGGATTCTCAGTGGCAGGGGAAACCGAGCAGATGCCGGCCGTCGTGGACCCACTCGTGGACGCCTTCACCGGCAATGACCGAGATGGCACCCTGCTCGGCGCCGACGAAGTACAGCAGGACGAGCATGAGAATGCCGAAGAACGCCGCCCACGGGGCGAGGGCCTTCAGCGAAATGGGGGTGATGGCGGGTGCGCCGGCGGTGGGCGCAGCGGACTGTGCCATGGCAGAACCTCCTGTGGGAACTCGCGTCCCGATCGTGGTGCCTGAGACGACAGTGCCGGGTCTGACTTCCCGTACAGGTACAGGTTCACAGTGGCGCGACCGTGCCGGATTCTCACCGGCTTCCGTCACACCGTCGTCATAGTCGTCGTGACCATACCGTCTGCGGCTGGGCACCGCCATGGTGCAATCACTGAGGCGGCGGGCCTCCGGACGCCACATGTCGCACGCCGGACAGGCCATGGCTGAGGGAGTGGAGAACGCATTGACGGTACGGGTGATATTGATCTCGCCTGCGATGAACGCCGCTCTGCGCGAGGCCCGGTTCGAGGGCGACGCACCCCTCGACGAGGCCGGAACACGTCGGGCGCGTGCCGCTGCGGGCCGCGTACCGGGTGCCGACCTGTACGTGAGCGGCAGCTCCGAGCGCTGCCTTCGGACCGCCGAGGCGCTAGGCCTCCACCCCGTACCCGAACCCGCCCTCGCCGGCTGGGACATGGGGCGCTGGCGCGGGAAGCGGCTGTCCGACGTGAGCGGCAGCGAACCGGAGGCCGTGGCGGCCTGGCTGACCGACCCGTCCGCCGCCCCGCACGGTGGCGAGTCGCTGACGAACCTTTCCGCCCGGGTCGGCAGCTGGCTCGACGGCCTGGAGGAGGACAGCGGCCGGGTGCTCGCCGTCGCCGAGCCCGCAGTCGTACGCGCCGCGATCGTCCATGGGATCGGTCTGCCCTCGGCGGCGTTCTGGCGCCTCGACGTGCCCCCGTTGGCCCTCACTGAACTCAGCGGCCGTCAAGGGCGTTGGAACCTGATGTGCGGTCAGGCGCTCTGAAAGTGTGGGGGTTGATCCAGGCGGCTGCTGTAAGGAGCGTCAGGCGGGGAGGGTGACCGCCGTGGCCGCGATGCCGTCGTGAACCAGCCACCTCCCCTTGAGTACGGGGGGAATTCCGGGGGCGGTCCGCAACAGCGATGCGGTGAGGGTTCCTTCGGTCGCGGACGCCGATGTGCGGTGAAATACGATGTCCGCTTCGGCGAAGTCGAGTTCGATCCGGGTGAGCGGGAACCACGTCTTGAACACGCTCTCCTTGGCGCTGAACAGCAGCCGGTCCCAGTGAACGGTCCCAGATCCGGCGGGCTCGGTGCCGGTTCTCCGACCCGCCAACTCATCGTGCGACAGGAGTCGTTCCCGTTCCGAGGGGAGCGAGACGATCTCCCAGACGCCGGACGGCAGCGGCGCGTTGGGTTCGGCGTCGACCCCCAGCCCTCGGAGGTCTTCCGCCCGTGCCAGCGCTGCCGCACGGTAGCCGTCGCAGTGCGTCATGCTGCCGACGAATCCGGTGGGCCACAGCGGCATGCCCCGGTGGCCGCGCAGCACGGGAGCCGGCGGCAGGCCGAAGGCAGCCATCGCCGTACGGGCGCAGGCGCGGGCCGCGGCGAATTCGTGCCGCCGTTTCGCCACACTCGTGGCCACCAGGGCCTCTTCTTCCGGGAACAGAGTTCCGGCGGGTGCGTCCTCCTCACGGGTCGCCGCGCTGGCCACGTAGCGAGGGAGGAGCCGGTCGATCACGACGTCTCACCGGACCCTTCCTCGTACGGCAGAATCTGCCGCAACAGCCCGCGTGGATGGCCCTGTTCGCGCCATTCCCGGGGGTAGCCGATGGAGACTTCCTCGAAGCGCACCCCGTCGTACCAGGTCGTGCGGGGAATGTGGAGATGGCCGTACACCACGGCCGCCACGTTGAACCTGCGGTGCCAGTCCGCCGTGAGCTCGGTGCCGCACCACTGGGCGAACTCCGGGTGCCACATGACCGATGTGGGTTCCCGCACCAGTGGCCAGTGGCCGGCGATCACGAGGGGGACATCCGGGTCGTGTGCGGCCAGCCGCTGCTCGGTCTGCGCGACGCGGGCCCGGCACCAATCGTCGCGGGTGAGGTACGGGTCGGGGTGCAGCACGAACTCGTCGGTGCATACGATGCCCGCTTCGTGCGCGCGGGCCAGGGACTCCTCCTTCGTCGTCGCCCCCGGGGTCCGAAAGGTGTAGTCGTACAGGACGAAGACGGGCGCGATCGCCACCGGCCCGCCCGGCCCCGGCCAGCGGGGGAAGGGGTCCTCGGGCGTGGACACGCCTAGCGTGCGGCACACCTCGACGAGGTGGTCGTACCGCGCCTGGCCTCGGAGCACCACGGCGTCCCTGTCGGTCGTCCACAGTTCGTGGTTTCCCGGCGTCCACACGACGTGGGCGAATCGCCGCGCGAGCAGGTCCAGCACCCACGCCACGTCCTTCACCTGCTCGGCCACGTCACCCGCGACGATGAGCCAGTCCGCGTCGGACGTCGGGTGCAGCGACTCCACGATCTGCCGGTTGTCGGCGATTCCGGCATGCAGATCACTCACGGCGAGGAGTCGGCCCGCTCCGCGCGCGGAGTGCGGGACCGGGTACTGGGTGGGGTCACCCGGAAAGCTCATTGACACGTTTCCCGATCTCTTGGCCGGATGCGTGACTGCTTCAGGACGGTGCAGGGTTACGGCGGTGCGGGGTTACGGCGGTGCAGGGTTACGGCGGTGCAGGGCTTGTTCGAATCCACCGTCTCACGGGTCACGGCAGCCACGCTGCCGATCAAGGCTGGTGGCCGCGGGTCTGCCGACCCCCTGCATCAATCGCACCGGCGTAGGGTCGCCGCATGGTGCATGTACTGAGCAGCCGGGTACTGCTGCGACCTCGTGACCCACAGGCCTCGCGGGACTTCTACGGGGAAGCTCTCGGCCTGGCCGTGTACCGCGAGTTCGGCACCGGACCGGAACGCGGGACGGTCTATTTTCTCGGTGGCGGCTTCCTCGAGTTGTCCGGAAGGTCGGACGAACTGCCGACCGCGACCCTCCGTCTCTGGATGCAGGTCGCCGACTGCCAGGCGACGTACGAGGAACTGGCCGGCCGCGGCGTGCACGTGCTGCGAGCGCCGCTGCGGGAACCCTGGGGCCTGATCGAGATGTGGATCGCCGATCCGGACGGTCATCGCATCGTGCTGACCGAGGTGCCCGCCGAACACCCCTTGCGGTACCGGCCCTGACGCCGGGCGCCCACGCGCCGGCCACACAGGATCACCGGAGTCGGCGCTGCCGATGCAGTGTGTGACATGCACAGGACATACGAGACCCGGCCTTTTGAACATGGAAATCATTGCCATATAGTGTCGCCATGGCTCGCAACGAACTACGCCCGATCATCAAACTCCGCTCCACCGCCGGCACCGGCTACACCTACGTCACCCGCAAGAACCGGCGAAACAATCCCGACCGGCTCGTGCTGCGCAAGTTCGACCCGCTCGTCCGCCGTCACGTGGACTTTCGCGAAGAACGATGAACTCCCGCCTCGATCCGAAGGACATGACCATGAAGCCCGGAATCCACCCCTCGTACGGCCCCGTCGTCTTCCGCGACAAGGCCGCAGACTTCGCCTTCCTGACCCGCTCCACCCTCACCAGTGAGCGCACCGTCGAGTGGGAGGACGGCAACACCTACCCGGTCGTCGATGTGGAGATCTCCTCCGCGAGTCACCCCTTCTACACCGGCACCGCTCGGGTCCTGGACACTGCGGGCCGGGTGGAGCGGTTCGAGCGCCGCTACGGCAGCCGTGAGGGCCGGTGATGGGGGACAACCAGAAGCTGCCCGTCGTCATCGTCGCCGGACTGCACTCCGATGCCCGCCGCGAGGTGGTGGAGGGACTGCTCAGGGGTGTTCCTCACAGCGTCGCGCTGCACCACGACCTGACGACGGCCGGCAACGGAACCGTGCGCCGGACGGTCCGCGACGCCTCGGGCGAACAGTCCTGCGGCGACGCACCACTCGTCAACGACTGCGCCTGCTGCGCGCTGCGTGAGGACCTGATCCCGGAACTGGAACGGCTCGCGGCCGGCGGACTCACCGCGCTCGCCGTCCTCGAGCTCTGGGACTCCGTCGAGCCGAAGGCCATGGCCGAGGTGATCGCTGTCCACGGACAGGGGTGGGCCGAGGTGAAGAGCGTCATCACCGCGGTCGATCCGGCCCTCGTGCTGCCCTACCTCGTCAACGGCGACGACCTCGCGGAGGCCGGGCTGGCCGCGGCGGCATCCGATCAGCGCACCGTCGGAGACACCTGGGCCCGCCAGTTGGAGTACGCGTCCGTCATCGCCCTTGTCGAGAGCGGGGAGGGCGAGGAAGCGGACGACGAGGACCGTGCGCTGATCGGGCAACTGCATCCCACAGCCCGGCAGGCGGCGGCCGGTTCGGACGCACTGACGGTCCTCGCTCTGGCCGGGTTCGACGTGGAGGCAGCCAATGCCGCCCAGCACCCCGCCTGCGCGCTTCTCCCCCAGGACGCGGATGAGGCAGGGGTGAGTACCCTCGTGTGGCGCAGGCACCGCCCGTTCCACCCCGAGCGCCTGTATGCGGCGCTGGAGGATCTGAGTTGTGCGGCAGCGCGTAGCCGGGGCCGCTTCTGGCTCGCCGACCGGCCCGACACCCTCCTGTCGTGGGATGCCGCGGGCGGCGCACTCTGCGTCGAGAACACCGGCCCGTGGCTCGCCTCCCTGCCGGACGCCGCCTGGGACATGGTGCCGCCCTTCCGGCAGGCCGCCGCCGCGCTCGACTGGCACCCGGTGCACGGCGACTGCTGCCAGCACCTGGTCTTCGTCTCCCCCGGGCTGGACCGCGACGGCCTCACCGCGCTGCTGGACTCCTGTCTGCTCACCGACGACGAGTACAAGCCCGGGCGCGAGGCATGGCGAAGCCTGCGTCCCGCCTTCGACTCGCTTCTCGACCCGGTCCACCGACCACGGCCCCGAACCGCCCGCATGCCTTCTGAGGAGAACTGATGCCACGCCGCCCGGACCCCCACAAGCCCGTCAAGCCCCGCCCGAACCCGCTCGACGCCGCCAAGATCACGTACATCGACTACAAGGACACCGACCTGCTGCGGAAGTTCATCTCCGACCGGGGCAAGATCCGCAGCCGCAGAGTCACGCGGATCAGTGCGCAGCAACAGCGTCGGATCGCCACCGCTGTCAAGAACGCCCGGGAGATGGCTCTTCTGCCTTAGGGCCTCGTCGCGACCGGCCAGTGGGCGGTGATCAGGGCGGGTATCGCGGACATCCCCCCCCCACGTTGACGGGTCGTGCCCCAGCACGGGCAACGGTCACGGTGGACCCGCCGTCGCGGCCCATGCCGCGCGGTCGATGCGCATCTGCACCGCGGACCAGCCGTGTCCATCCACCGAACCAGAGCCGGGCGCGCCTCGCTCGAGGGTGAAGCCAAGCCACCCATACAGGCGGAGGGCAGCGACGTTGTGGGTGTAGACACCCAGCTCCACGCGGGCAATTCCCATGCGTCCTCAGCGCTCCGGCTCCGGCGGGCTACTGGTCTGCGCCCAACCGCTACGACCGGGTGCCGGTGCGCTCCGACGAACGGGTGGACAGCACCTGGCCCAGCGCCAGCACGCTCAGGCCGAACATCAGGACGCCCAGGGGGACATGGAGCGACGGCATGTGTGCGATGCCCAGCACCACCTGCACCGAAGCGAGTACGAGGAAGACGGACGCGTGCAGGATGGGGCGTGGCGACCCGCCGCCCGGCCGCCACGCCAGGATCGCGGCGAGCACGTAGATCATCGATGCGCCGTACATCACGCGCGATCCGGCGTCATGCAGTACCTCGCCGTGGGACGAGGACAGCAGCATTCCCGCGGTGACCGCCTGGAAGAAGAGGGACAAGGTCTGCAGGGCGATCGCGACCTGCAGGAATGTGAGTCTGCCCGGTACTGCCGTCGTCTGTGTGGCCATGACGTGGTCCCCTCTGCTGCCTCGCGGCGGTGGATCGGTAGTGTCTCGGTAGCCTGACGATGCAGGTCCGCGAAATGTGAGGCGAAGCGCCGGCCTCACAGTCCGGTGCGGAAGCGGACGAGAAGAACCAGGGAGCGGTCGCGACCATGAGTACCTCGTCCGAGCCACAGCAGGACCGGTCCGAGCGGGGCCTGAGTGCGATCGCCGGCGAGCGGCGTCGGCTGATCAATCTCGCCTACCGGCTGCTCGGTTCGCTGTCCGAGGCCGAGGACGCCGTACAGGAGACCTACGCCCGCTGGTACGCGCTGTCGCGGCAACAGCAGGAGGCCATCGAGTCGCCCGGCGCCTGGCTGACGACGGTGGCCGGCCGCATCTGCCTGGACGTACTCGGCTCGGCGCGGGTCCGGCGCGAGCGCTACGTCGGCGCATGGATACCCGAGCCGCTGCCCGACCGCACGGAGTGGATCAGCGGGCGGGCCGGCGGAGGCAGGGCCGAGCCGGCCGACCCCGCCGACCAGGTCACCCTGAACGAGTCGGTGAACATGGCCTTCCTCGTCGTACTGGAATCGATGACGCCGGCCGAACGCGTGGCGTTCATCCTGCACGACGTCTTCCGGTACCCCTTCGCCGAGGTCGCCGAGATCGTCGGCCGGACGCCCGCGGCCTGCCGGCAGCTGGCGTCCTCGGCCCGTCAACGGATTCGCGCGGCGCAGGCTCCTGCGGTTCCGATGACAGGGCAGGCCGGTCTGGTGCGGCAGTTCAAGGCGGCGTGGGAGGCCAAGGACATCGAAACCCTCGTCGACCTCCTCGACCCCGACGCCACGATGACCGCCGACGGCGGCGGCCTGGTCGGCACCGTCCTCCGCCCGGTCGAGGGCAGCGAGCGCATTGCCGAGTACCTGATCCACATCGCAGGCAAAGCCCCTGGGCTGACGCTCCTGGAGCGGACGGTCAACGGCCGGCCCGGCCTGGTCGCGCAGCACGCCGGCGTCACCGTGACCGTGGCAGCGTTCAGCCTCGCCGACGGCCGCATCACTCGCATCTGGGCGATCCGCAACCCGGAGAAACTCCGTCCGTGGAACGGCGAAGGCTCCGAAGACTCCCGACCGGGAAATGAGCCTCTTCCGACCTCACACGGCGAGTCCTGAACGCGCAGACCTGCGGCGGCACGTGTCCAATGGGCGGGGAAACGGCTTTCTCGTCGGCGAGGCGCGTTGTTCCAGCGGCCCACGCGCATCCTGCGCAGGGACCTGTCCCAGCTGCTGTGCGCGAACCGGCAACGAGGCGTAACCCGCTCGTCTGGACAGATGCCAGGAGCGGGACCGAGCCTGCGGGGGGGGCGGTAGCCGCTCACGGTCGTGGTGGCGCGGTGGGCGTACGCCCCCCGGCGGCGCGGCAGGCCGACCGGGCGGATCATCAGGAGCGGGAGTTCGGCCGTCTGGCGCGCATACCGCCGGCGACGTCCCTCGCAACGCCGCCCGCACCGCCCCTCGGCGGCCGTCCCGAAGAATCCCGGCCATGGGCAAGGAGAAGGACATCCATGACGGAGCCCAGCGCTCAGCCCGCAGACCCCGGCAGTGGGCAGCAGCCCCAGGAGGCGGACCGGCTGCGCGACATACTCCGAGCCCCCGGCTACCTCAAGGTGCTCGCATTCTCCGCCCTCATCGGCATCCCGGTCTCGCTTGTCGCGTTCTGGTTCCTCGTCGGGCTGCACGAAGTGGAACACCTCTTGTGGGTGGACCTTCCGCAGGGGCTGGGCCGGGACGCCCCGCCGTGGTGGTGGCCGCTCCCCCTGCTCCTGGTCGCCGGAGTCGTCGTCGGTCTGGTCGCCGCACATCTGCCCGGCGCCGGCGGACACATCCCCGCGTCCGGCCTCCACACCGGCGGCACTCCGCCGGCCACGCTGCCGGGCGTCCTGCTCGCCGCGGCCGCGAGCCTGCCCTTCGGCGCCGTTCTGGGACCCGAGGCACCGCTGATCGCGCTGGGTGGCGGCCTGGCCCTGCTCTTTCGTGACCTCACACGGGCTCCGGCGACCCCGCAGACCACCGCGCTGCTGGGCGCCGCCGGCGCCGCGGCGGCCATCGCGGCGATCTTCGGCAACCCGCTGATCGCCGCGGTGCTCCTGATCGAGGTGGCGGGGGTCGGCGGTCCGCAGCTGTTCGCGGTCATGCTGCCCGCCCTGCTCTCGAGCGGGATCGGGGCACTGGTCTTCACCGGCTTCGGACGCTGGACCGGGCTGCAGACAGGCAGCCTCAGCCTCAGCCTGCCCACGCCCCTCCCGCATCTGGATGCGGCGGACGTGCTGTGGACGATTCCCATCGCCATCGCCATCGCCGTCCTCCTGCACCCGGTGCTGGCGGCCGCCCGACGCGTCGCCGCATACGTGTCGGGCGGCGTGATCCCCCGCACCGTCCTGTGCGCCGTGGCAGCCGCGGCCTGCGCAGCCCTCTACGCCCTGATCACCGGCCGTACCCCCGCAGACGTCGCCTTGTCGGGTCAGGCCACCCTGGGTCGGCTCGCGGACGATCCGCACGCCTGGGGCGTGGGCGCGCTGCTGGCCGTCCTGTTGCTGAAGGGGGCCGCCTACACCCTCTGCTTGGGCAGCCTGCGCGGCGGCCCCGTCTTCCCCGCCCTCTTCCTCGGAGCCGCCGCCGGAGCCCTGCTGGCCCCCTTGCCCGGCCTGGGCCTCGTACCGGCCATGGCGGCGGGCATGGCAGCCGCCACGGCCGGCATCCTGCGGTTGCCGGTCAGTAGCGTGGTGCTCGTCGTCCTCCTGCTGGGAAGCTCCGCCATGATGCCCATCGTGATCCTCGCGGCGGTGATCGCCTTCGTCACCACGGAGCTGCTGCCGCTCCGACCGGCGCTACCGCCCTCGCCTCGCACTGAGAACACCGCAGCCCGCTGAGCAGCCGGCGCGTTCCCACCTCCCAGTCGCCCACCCACGCAACGACGTACTCGCCCACAGCCGTGACTGCGGCGAGCACGTCGTCACGCCGGCGCTCAGGAAAGGGAGTTGAAGCCGGCATCTGAGCGAGACGGCGGTTCACCGATCAGAAGAACCCCGAGCTCGATTCCTTGCAGGAGTTCCGTCCACGGCGTTGCCGCGGTGACCTCGCCGCACACACGAGGTCACCGCGCTACGGAAGGAGCTGGGGTCCGCCCCACACACCAAGGTCCGGACGCTCCCTCCCCGAGGAGACGTTGACCTTGCCGCTGGCGGCAGGGTTGCACGTGCCTGAGGGTCGCGCTGGAACGGCTTGCGGTCCTCAACGAACGAATCGCCGCCCAGACCGAGGCCCGCGACCGGCTGGAAGCCGCACTCCGGGAGAAGACCAGCGATCGGATCCGCTCGGTGGCCTGACCAGTTGTCTCACTGTCTAGGGCGAAGAACTGGCGGAGCGGCAACGGCCCGTGAAAGGCTCCCCCTTCCCCGGGCCGTTGTGCGTGTCAGCTGGGATTGTCGGCGTGGGTCAACGTCTCCCACGCCACGAACAGATTGTTCGACGCGGCAGGCCGCTGCCGCTCGGTAAGGGCCTGAGTGTTCGTCATGGCATAACCCATGCGGTTGTGCAGGGCGTTGAGGCCCACCTCGGTGACAGGGCCGACTGTGTCCTTGAGCGAGCCACCGCACAGCGAGGAGGGCACGGCCGCACCCAACTGGTACTTGGCGTGCAGGCCCAGGGCGTGCCGGAGCCGGTCGGCGATCTCGGGGTAGAGGTCCTGCCGCTGGATGCGGCTGGTCTCGGCGATGTGGGAGATCGCGGAGAGTCCGTAGCCGGTGTGGGTGAGGTCGCGGCACGTCTCCTGGGAGAGCCCGTCCATAAAGGTCGACTGCCCCTGCCAGTACCTGACGATCTCGTCCCGGGTGTCGAGACCGCTGCCGGGCGCGGCCTTCGGCAGGGAGCCGTCCGCGGTCACATAGATGTACGCGGGAACGCGTCCGCGGAACTTGGTGACGGCTTTGTCGTAGGCGCCGCGGTCCTCCAGGAAGACCGCGATGCCGATGGCGGCCTCGGTCATGGACAGTTCCCAGTTGCCGTTGCTGTGCGAGCCGTTGATGACCTTGGGCAGATAGACGTCGCGCAGCATCGTGCCGAAGCGGCCGGAGTTCGGCCAGCTGCTGTATGTGTACTTGATGATCTCGGCCGCCCGCGGCCAGGAGGAACCGGCCCACCCGGTCTGCAGTGGTGCGTTGCTGTTCGTGTGGTCCTTGATCACACCCGACCAGGCGTCCATGATCTGGATGGCCTTCTGGGCGTAGCGGCTGTCCTTGCTGATGAACCAGGCCAGCGAGAGGGTATATGCGGCTATCGCATCCTCACGCTCGTCGGTGCAGCCGTAGTTGGGGTTGGAATATGAGCCGCACTCGACGACGGCACGGGGCTTGGCGGTGCGGGAGAGGGATGCGTACTTGCTGGCCAGCATCTGGTCGTACGCTCCCTTCCACGGCTGTGCACCAGCCAGGACCCTTTCGCGTACGAAGTCGAGTTGGGGGCGGCTGACCAGGACGCCGGGGTGAGTGAATACGGCAGGGGCGGCTGCCTGTGCGGTCCGGTCGGGGGCGGCCGGGCCGGCCACCGCCGGGGCCGTGACGGCCGTGGTGAGCAGTGCGGCCAGAGCAGCCGTAACGCCCAGGGCGCGCGCGATAGTGCCGGTACGCATGTGGGGTGCCTTCCGGTGGAGGTGGTCCAACAGCCCGCCCGTTTCCCCATGTTCATATATGCGAACATCGAGCTGGGTTGTGAACCCTTCAGTGAGTCAGGAACTTAGAACCAACCCATGCACCCGTCAAGCGTTTGCGTGCAGACGGCGAACGAAGCACCGGAACGGGACCCCACAGCACCGGACCGGGCGAGCCCGGGCACTCGGCGGGGCGGGTCGCGTATTGGCCCCAGAACCACTGCGTGCCGTCGCGTCGCCCGGCCTGGCCGACTCGGCTCGCGCGGGCGAGTCGGCAGCCCCCTCCCAGGCCCCTGCGGATCAAGGCCGCCGAGTCGGCGAGGTGCGCCGCCACAAATCCCCCCACCCGGCCGACGGATTCAGGCCGCGACCTCACGCGTCCACGGCCCGCCGGGGCGGAGAGTCCACCCCCCTTGCTGGGCAAAGACGGTCACCGACTCGGTAAAGGCTTGCCATTACATCATGTTTACGTAAACATGATGTAATGAGCGCCGACTGGCCACGTTCCCCTTTTCAGCCCAGGAGCAGCAACCCATGTCCGTTCTGCAGATAGACAACGCCGGATTCTTGCTCGACGGCCAACCCTTCCGGATCCTGTCCGGGGGGCTGCACTACTTCCGGGTCCATCCCGAGCAGTGGGCGGACCGTCTGCGGAAGGCCCGGCTCATGGGTCTCAACACCGTCGAGACCTACGTCCCCTGGAATCTTCATCAGCCGCGGCCGGATCAGTTCCGTATGGACGGCTCGCTGGACCTGTCGCGGTTCCTCCAGCTCGCCGCCGCCGAGGGGCTGTACGTTCTCCTGCGCCCCGGCCCGTATATCTGCGCCGAGTGGGAAGGGGGCGGTCTGCCGTCCTGGCTGCTGGCCGAGCCCGACATCCGGCTCCGCTCGCGGGATCCGCGATTCCTCGCGGCGGTCGACGACTACTTCGCCCGCCTCCTCGCTCCCCTCCGCCCCTACCTCGCCTCGCGCGGCGGACCGGTTCTCGCGGTACAGGTGGAAAACGAATACGGGGCCTACGGCGACGACACCGCCTATCTGGAACACCTGGCCGACACCCTGCGCGGCTGCGGCGTCGACGTCCCGCTGTTCACGTGCGATCAGCCCGCCGACCTCGAGCGCGGATCGCTGCCCGGTGTCCTCGCCACGGCCAATTTCGGCAGCCGCTCCACGCAGCACCTCGCCGAACTGCGCGCGCAGCGACCGGAGGGGCCGCTGATGACGTCCGAGTTCTGGATCGGCTGGTTCGACCGCTGGGGCGGATACCACATCGTCCGGGACCCGGACCAGGCCGCGTCCGAACTCGACGACCTGCTTGCCTCCGGGGCATCGGTCAACTTCTACATGTTCCACGGCGGCACGAACTTCGGCTTCACCAACGGCGCCAATGACAAGCACACGTACCGGCCCACCGTCACGTCCTACGACTACGATGCCCCTCTCGACGAGGCCGGCGACCCCACCGAGAAGTACACCGCGTTCCGCGAGATCATCGCCAAGTACGCGCCCGTCCCCGGCGACGCCGTACCGGAGCGCGCCCCCAAGCTCTCCGTACCCGGCGTCGTGCTGACCGAGCGCGCCGCACTGCTCACGAACGCCGCCGCTCTCGCCCCTGCTGTCGAGTCACGGCGCCCTCTGACCATGGAGGAGATGGAGCAGGACTTCGGCTTCGTCCTCTACGAAACCGTGCTGCCCATGAAGGGCCCTGCTCTGCTCGAACTGGAGCAGGTACGCGACCGTGCTCAGGTGTTCGTCGACGGGCAGCCCGTGGGCGTCCTGGAGCGCGAGAACCACGAGTTCGCGCTCGCCTTCACCGTGCCCCGTGCCGGCAGCGTCCTGAGCATCCTCGTCGAGAACCAGGGACGTGTGAACTACGGCCAGGGCATCCACGACCGCAAGGGGCTGCTCGGTACGGTCCTCCTGGACGGCGTGGAGCTCGCGGGCTGGACCAACCGGTCGCTGCCGATGGCGACGCTCGACGGGATTCCGTTCGCCGCCGCCACGGCAACGACGACGACCGGGCCCACGTTCCACCGCGGTACGTTCGAGCTGACCGAGACGGCCGATTCGTTCCTCCACCTGGACGACTGGACCAAGGGCAATGCGTGGATCAATGGCTTCCCGCTCGGACGGTACTGGTCACGCGGCCCCCAGCGCTCTCTCTACGTCCCCGCTCCCGTGCTGCGCGCCGGGGTGAACGAGATCGTGGTTCTCGAACTGCATGCGTCCCCCCGCACCCGGACCATCGACCTACGGGAGACGGCCGATCTGGGAGCCACCGACGAGTAGGTGGCCCGCCGATACAGAGGGCCGGCACCGACCGCAGTCGGTGCCGGCCTTCGGCGTCAGCCGCGACGGAGCTGCTGGTTGGCACCGCCGTTGCAGGTGTACTGCGTCACGACCGCGAGGCCCTCCGTGGAGCCCCCGTCGATCTCCAGGCACTTGGCGCTGTGCCGGGCCACCAACGAGAAGTGGCCGTCGGCGAGGTCCCGGACGGACCACTCCTGGTTCCGGCCGCCGTTGCAGGCGTACTGGAACACCTCGGCGCTCTCGGCGGTCGAATCGCCGCTCACATCGAGGCACTTGCCGCTGTGCCGGGCGACGACGGTCACATGACCGCTGCCCGTGGGCCGCAGGGACCACTGCTGGTTGGTTCCGCCGTTGCACGTGTACTGCACCACCGCTGCCCCGTCGGCCGTGGAAACACCGGCCACATCGGCGCACTTTCCGCTGTGGCGGAACGTCAACGGCTGCCAGACGTCGGCGGCGGCACCACGGAAGCTCCAGGACTGGTTGGCGCCCGTCGTCGGCCGGTAGACCCCGACGGGTGCACCGTCTCCTGTGGCGGCATCGAGAACGTCGAGCAGCAGGCCGGTGGCGTTGTTGATGAGTGTGGCGTGCCCGTCGCCGGTGGTGGAGCGGACCCATTGCTGGGCGGTGGACGTGCCGGGCGTGGCGAATCCGAGCGCGTCGCCGGAAACGGAGAGTGCCTTGCCCGACTTGGCGCTGGTGACGCGGTAGGCGGCCGTGCTGCCCCAGTCGGTCGAGGCCACCTTGGTGAGGGTCCACTGCTGCGCGCTGTCCGACGCGTTGGAGGAACGCTGGACGGGCGTGTTCTTGCCGTTGACCGTGCCGACGGCGAGTGCCATCCCGCTGTGGTCGTTCACCAGTTGCTGTGTGGTTCCGATGGGTGCGGTGGTGGCCGTGGTGTCCACGCCGGTGACCCCCGGCAGCACAAAGGTGGTGACGGAGCCTGCGCCGACGGTGGCCTTCAGGCTCTTGCCTGAGGTGGTGATGTCGCTCTCGCGCTGAACGTTCTTGACGGCGTCGGTGGTGTAGCGCTCCACAGGCGCGGTGCCGACGGTCCGGAAGCCCGTGAGATCAAGATTGACCTCCCTGGCCTCGCCGCTCGGGTTGGTGTGCACCACGACCACGCCTTGTCCGCCGGGACGCAGGGCGGCAAGGGTGTGGGCGTCGTCGGTGTTGATGACGCGGGCGCCGGGGCGGACGAAGCGGCTGTACTGGGCCATCGCCCAGTACTTCTTGTTCTTGCGCAGAGGTTCGGCAGCCGGGTCCTCGGGAGTGAAGTCGGTCTGGATCAGGCCCCAGTTGGAGTTCTCGCGGCCTGGGGTCATGTTCTCGTAGTCCTCGACGGCCTGCCACAGCACCCAGGCCCGGGGCTCCAGTTCCCTGATGTCGTCGTTGATGCGGCGTGCCAGGTCGAGCGCGGGGCTCATGTCGGTGAAGCTCTGTCCGATGCTGCCGCCGAGGTCCACCTCGGACATCCACAGTGGGGTGGCCTCACCCTTGGCGATGTCTCGCACGCCGGTGCGGCCGCCGGTGCCGTAGGTATGGGTGTTGAGTCGGCCGACGGTGTCGCGCACGGTGGGGACGTACTGCTCCCAGTTCGCGCGGAACGTGCCCGGGTTGGTCTCGTCCATGGCGGCGATCGGCGTGGATATGCCCTTGGCGTCGAGGGTGGCACGGAGGGTGGCGACCATGCGGGCCTGGGATGCGGGACCCCAGTGGCTGCCCTCCTGGCCGCCGCCCGCTCGCCAGTAGTCGGTGTTCGGCTCGTTGACCGGGGAGATCGAGTCGAAGGCGACACCGGTGTTCTGCTGTACGCGCTGAAGTGCGCCCGTGAGGTAGGCGGCGAACCGGTCGTACTGGTCGGAACGAAGGTTGTCCTGCTTCGGGTCCACCGCACCGGAGACGAGTCCGCTGTTGGTCATGAAGTAGGGGGCGGAGTTGGAGAATGCCTCAAAGGTGTCCGCGCCCCGAGCTTTGGCCGCGGTCACCCACCAGCGCTGGTTGGCGTCGGCCTGTGGGTTCCAGTGATCAAGATTCTCCGGGTCCCACCAGTCGGGGCTTTCCGGTCCCGGTCGGTTCCAGTGGCCGGGGACGGCGCCCCCGGCCCGCATGTACGGGGTGGTCTCGGGACTGTCACCGCCGCCGATGTTGTAGCGGGCGATGGTGAAGCCGAGGCCGTCAGAACCGTAGAGCGCGTCGGCCAGGCGAGCGCGCTGCGCCTCGGGCCACCCTCCGGTGACATTGGCGAACCAGGCCAGCGCGGTGCCCCAGCCCTCGAACGCCGGCTGCTGATAGCTGGGGTCGAGACGGACGTTCACCACGGAGGCCGTGTCCGCCGCGACAGCCTGTGGTGCGGTGAGGGCGGGGACAACGAGTGCGGCGGCGATACCTAAGGAGGCGAGGGCAACTCCATGGCGGCGGAGACCCGGGCGGCACCTTGGGCGGGGCGCCGAAAACTTGGGCAAGGGGAACACGTACGGCTCCTTTTGAGTATGCGGAGGGAAGCACCGCGCCCCCGCAACCGAGCTGCGGGGACGCAGTGTTGGTGCACGCGGGGGCGCCGGTCAGAGGGCCGCGTGGTGCTGCTTCCGGTTGGTGCCGCCGTTGCGGGCGTACTGCACGACTGCCGCCCGTCCGCGAGGTTCTCGAGCCGGAACTGCTGCTTGGCGGCGGACGATCGCCTTCCTCGTCACTGGGAGCAGGCAGCGTTCACGCAAAGGCGGGCCTGCCGGTGAATGAGCGCCCACGGAGAGGCGCCGCGTACGTGCAGACGGCACGACGAAGACAGCCCCGGGCACCCCTGACCAAAAACGACCGCTGCGTCACGTCTCGGAGCAACCCTTTCATGTTCACGTAAACACGAGCGGTTCGGGGAGAGTCTGAAAGCGGCTGCGGGGTCTGTCAAGAATTGACGCAACATTCGTCGACTGCGCTGCGTCGCCGGTTGCCCCTCGGGCACGTCGGCGCCAACACCCGGCCACAGGCCGTAACTTCATGAGCGTCCGGGCACCGGGGCGGGAGTCGAACCGGCCCGGCGGCGCGAAGTCACGGCCGTCTTCGCGGCCAACGACGGGATGGCACTCGGAGCGATACACGCCCTGCACGAGTGCGGGAGTGCGGCGGCAGGACGGACGGCCCGCGAAGGGGGCCGTGAAGCAGGGCCCGGTCAGGCGCGCCGACACCGCGCCGCCCCGGCCGGGGAAGGATGCCTCACCCGGCCTGCCCCAGGGCGGCTCACGTCCCCGGCCCTCACCCCTCTTGCGGCGAAACCCCCGTGTACCGCGCCGTACTTCTGCGCTCCACCAGGTCGGTCGGCACCAGCGTGGTGCCCATCAGAGTTTCGCCACGCAGTTCACGCAGTATCGCGTCGACACACAACTGGCCGACTCTGGCGAAGTCCTGACGGACCGTCGTCAGGGGCGGGATGAACGAACCCGAATCAGGGATGTCGTCGAAACCGACGACACTCACGTCCTCGGGCACCCGCCGGCCGCGCTCGTGCAGGGCCCGCAGGACGCCGAGAGCCATGTGGTCGTTGGCCACGAAAACCGCCGTACAGTCGGGCTCGTCGGCGAGGCGCAGACCGGCCTCATAGCCGGCGTCCGGGGTCCAGTCACCCCTGAGCAGCGGGGGAACCGTGCGGCCCTCCTGGAGCAGGAGCTCCTCCCAGGCTGCGGCGCGATGGCCGGCGGCGAACGACTCCTTCGGTCCCGCGACATGCCACACGGTGCGGTGGCCGAGGTCCAGCAGATGCCGCACCGCCGTACGGGCACCCTGACGCTGATCCGTGTCCACCACGGGGAAGCGACCCGAAGAGTCCGAGTCCACCACGACCACCTTCACATGCGGCGGCAGCGTCAGGGACGCCGTGTCGAGGAGGTGCACCTCCATGATCAGCGCCACCGCGTCCACGGCGAGCTCGTCCAGCCTCGTGAACGCGCCCTTGACGTTGTCCTGGGTCGGCGCGTCCAGAGGAATCAGCGTGACGGCGTACCCCTCACGGGCGGCACAGCCGGCGATGGCCTCGAGCGTCCGCACGTTGCCGGTGCTGGACAGCCCCATGGTGATCACGCCCATGGCGCGGAAGTCGCCGCGCTTGAGCGCGCGCGCCGCACTGTTGGGCCGGTAACCGAGCTCTTTCATCGCGGCCAGCACCTTTTCCCGCGTGCTGTCGACGACGGCCGAATCACCGTTCGAGACACGCGAGACCGTCTGCGACGAGACGCCGGCGAGCTGGGCGACATCCGCCATCGAGACGCGGCGCGGCCCGCCTCTCGACCCGCGCCGACCGCCGCCGCCAGCCGTATTCACCGACCCACTCGTGTTGTTGTCCGCCACCGGAATCCCTCCCCATTGACCACCGTAACGTGCTTGACGCCCCCCACCGGGAGTGTCACCATCACGCTACCGATGATTACGTAAACATTTCTCATCGGCCAGCCCCAGTCCCGGCCTCTTCCGGCCCAGGCCTCATCACAAGCTCCCCGTCTTCGGGCCGATCGGTCACCGACACAAGGACCCACCCATGACGCTCCTGTCGACGCGCGCTACGGCAGCCCCACCGCCCCGCCCACGGCTCCGGTTCCGTCCACGCAGGCAGTCTCTCGTGGGCTGGGGCTTCGCCGGCCCGTTCGTCGCGGTCTTCGCGCTCGTCTTCCTCGCGCCGATCGGTTACGCCCTGTACTTGAGCCTCTTCCGGGACCGGCTCATCGGCGGCACGTCCTTCGTCGGCCTCGACAACTACGGCGATGCCCTCGGCGACCCCCGGTTCTGGGAGGGCCTGGCCAGAGTCGGTCTCTTCCTGGCGGTGCAGGTGCCGGTCATGCTGGGCATCGCGCTGCTCGCGGCCCTCGCCATCGACAGCGGCAGGCTGTACGGCACGTCCTTCTTCCGTGTGGCGATCTTCCTCCCGTATGCGGTTCCCGCCGTCGTTGCGAGCCTCATCTGGGGCTTCATGTACGGCACTCAGTTCGGCCTGGTCGGCAACGTCAACGATGCCCTGGGCGTCACACTGCCCGACCCACTGTCTCCCTCTCTCGTGCTGGCCTCCATCGGCAACATCGTGACCTGGGAGTTCGTGGGCTACAACATGCTGATCTTCTACTCGGCGCTCAAGGTCGTCCCCCGCTCGCTCTACGAGGCGGCCGCGATCGACGGCGCCGGAGAGTGGCGCGTCGTGACGTCCGTGAAACTGCCGGCCATCCGCAGCGCCCTGGTGATCGCGACGATCTTCTCGATCATCGGCAGCTTCCAGCTGTTCAACGAGCCGAGCATCCTGCAGAAGCTCGCCCCGAATGCAATCACCAGCGACTTCACTCCCAACCTGTACACCTACTCGCTGTCCTTCTCGGGCCAGCAGCACAACTACGCGGCGACCGTGGCGATCGTGATGGGTGTCATCACCGCGATCATCGCCTACGCGGTCCAGCTGCGCGGCATGCGGAAGGGCTGAGCGATGACCACCCCCATCACGACCGGCGTCACCGACTCAACGGCTTCGGCGGCCTCTCCCCCTCAGGAGTCCACGTCGCCTGCCGGCTCCCGGAAGACGGTCACGGCCCGCGCCTCCTTCGGGCGCCGCAACAGCCGCCCGCACACCCCCTTGAATCCGCGCCGGAGCGTGTCGCTCACCCTGCTGGCCGGCTTGGTTCTCGTATACACACTGCTTCCGCTTGCCTGGCTGTTCATCAACGCCACCAAGGACCAACAAGGGCTGCTCAACTCCTTCGGCCTGTGGTTCAGCGACGACTTCGACCTCTGGAGCAACGTCAGCCGGACGCTGTCGTACCAGGACGGTGTGTTCCTCCGCTGGCTGCTGAACACGCTCCTCTACGTCGCCGCCGGGGCCGGCGGCGCCACCGTCCTCGCCGTCCTGGGGGGATACGCACTGGCGAAGTACAACTTCCCCGGCCGCCGCGCGGTGTTCGCGGTCGTCATCGGAGCCGTCGCTGTTCCCGGCACGGCCCTCGCGGTGCCCACGTTCCTGATGTTCAGCAACATGGGTCTGACGAACACGCCTTGGGCCGTCATCATCCCCTCCCTCGTCTCGCCCTTCGGGCTCTACCTGATGTGGGTCTTCGCGGCCGAGGCGGTTCCCACCGAGCTGCTCGAAGCCGCCCGCATCGACGGCTCCGGCGAACTGCGCACCTTCTTCCGCATTGCGCTGCCGCTGCTGATGCCGGGAACCGTCACCGTGCTGCTCTTCTCCATGGTCGCGACCTGGAACAACTACTTCCTGCCGCTGATCATGATCAAGGACCCCGACTGGTACCCCCTCACCCTCGGCCTCAACGCCTGGAACGCCCAGGCCCAGACCGCCGGCGGGGATGCCGTTTTCGACCTCGTCATCACCGGCTCCCTTCTGACGATCATCCCCATCGTCGCGGTCTTCCTGCTGCTTCAGCGGTACTGGCAGTCGGGTCTCGCCGCAGGAAGCGTCAAGGAGTAGACCGCGCTGCTCCCTCCGTCTTCCCCCCACCCCTGCTGTTCCCTCGCACCGAACTACCACCAGGAGCACACGTCATGAGAACCCACACCACCCGCAGGCTCCTCGGCGCACTCGCCGCGGGCTGCGCGCTCACGCTCGGCGCAACGGCATGCGGGTCTTCGCCCGAGGACAGCGCGCAAGGCAGCCCGAAGGACGTCAAGTCCGCGCTGGAGAAGGGCGGCAAGGTGACGGTGTGGGCCTGGGAACCCACGCTGAAGAAGGCGGCCGCGGACTTCGAGAAGAAGTACCCGAAGGTCGACGTCGAACTGGTCAACGCCGGTACCGGCGACGAGCAGTACACGGCGCTGCAGAACGCCCTCGCCGCGGGATCAGGCGCCCCCGATGTTGCCCAGATCGAGTACTACGCGCTCGGACAGTTCGCCATCGGCAAGACCGTCGAGGACCTCTCCGGCTACGGCGCGACCACGCACGACGATGCCTTCACCCCCGGCCCGTGGAACGCCGTCACCCAGGACAAGGCCATCTACGCCCTGCCCATGGACTCCGGGCCCATGGCCCTGTTCTACAACAAGAAGGTCTTCGACAAGCACGGCATCAAGGTGCCCACGACGTGGGACGAGTACGTGGACGCCGCCCGCGCCCTGCACAAGGCGGATCCCAAGATCTCCATCACCAACGACACCGGCGACGCCGGCGCCACCACCAGCCTCATCTGGCAGGCGGGCGGTCGTCCCTACAAGACTCAGGGCAGCGACGTCACCATCGACTTCGGCGACGCGGGCACCAAGAAGTACACGGACACCTGGCAGGAGCTCCTCGACGAGAAGCTGGTCGCACCCATCAGCTCCTGGAGCGACGCGTGGTACAAGGGCCTCGCGGACGGCTCCATCGCGACCCTGTCCATCGGTGCTTGGATGCCTGCCAACTTCACCTCCGGTGTCGCCTCCGCCTCCGGTGACTGGCGCGTCGCCCCGCTCCCCCAGTGGACACCGGGCGCCAAGGCGAGCGCCGAGAACGGAGGCAGTTCGCTCGCCGTTCCGAAGGCCGCCAAGAACAAGGAACTGGCCTACGCCTTCTCCGAGTACGTCACCACCGGTGAGGGCGCCTCGGCACGCGTCGCCGAGGGCGCCTTCCCCGCCACGCGCGCCGACCTCCAGTCCCAGAAGTTCCTCGACACCGAGTTCCCGTACTTCGGCGGTCAGAAGGCCAACGAGATCTTCTCCGAGTCCGCCCGCAACGTCGGCACCGACTGGTCCTACCTGCCCTACCAGGTGTACGCGAATTCCGTCTTCAACGACACCGTGGGCAAGGCCTATGTCTCGTCCACCACGCTCACCGAGGGACTGAACTCCTGGCAGCAGGCCGGCGTCAAGTACGGCGCCGACCAGGGCTTCACCGTCAATAAGTAGCCCGACCGACGGCCGCCGGCCTTCCCCGGCCCGTCACACGCGCTGCGCCTGAAGGGGCCCGCACCGGACGGTGCGGGCC
>NZ_JBHUUV010000026.1:0-112877 GCF_042670885.1 Streptomyces sp. NPDC057136 | reverse complement strand
GCACCGGACGGTGCGGGCCCCTTCAGGCGCAGCGCGTCTCAGGCTCAGCCGGTTGCGAACAGCGCTGCTGCCCGTGAATTTCGCGCCGTGCCGGCCCTGATCACGGGCGCCGTCGCCCGGTGTCGTCCTCACCCGGATGACCATGAACCTGGGCGGGTCTTCCCTGCTCTCCGAGAACGGCCTCAAGGTGGTCATGGCCATTGGTGCCGGTGCGGCCGTCCTCGCGTTCTTCCTGCCGGGCCGCCGTGGCGGCGTCCACGCCGGCCGGGCCTGTGCCCCTGCTCAACTGCCGGCCGAGGACCATGACGAGGCCCTGTACCTGGGACTGCTCGTCGGAGGATCGGTCACCGTGGTCCATGGCGGCGCGGACGGCGGCGACGAGCAGAGAGCCGCGGCCAAGGACGCGGGTGAGAAGCTGCTGCGAGTCAACGACGGGTATGGCCGACTGCACGAGGCCATCGGCCGTACTGCCGGCGCTGCCGGCTGCCGTGGTCACCGCGCGGCGCGGCGGGGCGGGCTGCGGCCGGTTGAGCAGCGCCGGCGGTTCACCGGGTGTTGGGATCGGAGGTGCTCAAGGGCAGTCGCGGCCGCGGCCCTGAGGCTGTGACCTGGAGAAACACGCCGTATTCTTCCATCGGGGGAGAACAGGGAGCGGTCGTGTCCGGGGAAAAGTCGTTCGGGGTGGTGCTGCGTGGTCTGCGGCAGCGGGGTCGTTTGACGATGGAGGAGTTGGCTGAGGCGTCGGGGGTGAGTGTCCGGGCGATCGGCGATATGGAGCGGGGGCGTAGTCGGGTTCCGCAGCGACGTACGGTGGTGGCGCTGGCGGAGGGGCTGGGGCTCGCGGACGCGGAGCGGGAGGCGTTGCTGGCTGCGGCGCGGGCGGCGCGTCCGACGCGTGCGGTGGCGGTGGCGGGGACGGCTGTGCCGCCGCGATCGGTGGGGGACTTCACGGGGCGCGGCCCGGAGTTGGCGCTGCTGCGGGAGGCGGCGGAACGGGCCGGCACCGGCGTGGGGGTGGCGGTGTCGGTTGTCTCGGGTCCTCCGGGGTGTGGGAAGACGACGCTGGCGCTGAAGGCGGCAGCGGAACTGGCGGGGGGCTTTCCCGGCGGGTGCTTTGTGGTCGATCTCCACGGCGTGGAGGGCCCTGTGGACCCGGGCGAGGCGCTGCTGAAGCTGCTGAAGGCCCTTGGGGTGTCGGACCGCCGGTTGGCGCAGGAGGATGCGCATGGTCGTGCGGGGCTGTTGCGGGCGCTGTTGGGTGAGCGTCGGTGCCTGGTGGTGTTGGACAACGCGCGGGACGAGGGGCAGGTGCGTCCGTTGCTGCCTGCGGGCGGGCGGAGTCTGGTGCTGGTCACCAGTCGGCGGCCGCTGACGGGTCTGGAGGATGTCGACCGGCTGGCGCTGTCGGAGATGGCGCAGGCGGAGGCAGTGGATCTGCTGCGCCGGATCCTGGGTGCGGAGCGGGCGGATGCGGAAGCCGAGGCTGTGGCGCGGGTGGCGGAGCTGTGCGGGCGTCTGCCGTTGGCTTTGCGGGTGGCGGGGAACTGGCTGACGGTCCGCTCCGGGTGGAGCGTTGACCACCTGGTCCGTCGCCTGGCAGACGAGGAGCGCCGTCTGGGCGCGCTGGCTGCGGGTGATGTGCGGGTGGAGGCGGCGTTCGAGCTGTCCTACCGGCAGCTGACCGGCCAGGCGGCCCGGATGCTGCGGCTGCTGAGTCTGGTTCCGGTGCCGGACATGACGGCCGCCTACGGCGCCGCTTTGACCGCGACCGGCGTCTTCGAGGCCGAGGACGTGATGGAGGAGCTGGTCGAGGCCGGCCTGCTCCAGGCCACCTTCACCGGCCGCTACCAACTGCACGACCTCCTGCGGCTGTTCGCCCGGGCCCGGCTGTCCCGCGAGGAGGAGCCGGGTGAGCGGGAAGCGGCCGAGGACCGGCTGCGGGCCTGGCTGCTGGAGACGGCTGTGGTCGCCGGCCGCTGGTACAAGCCCAGGTATGGGGCGCCGCCGTCCTCCTGGCAGGGCCTGGTCCCGTTGGAGAGTGCCGAGCAGGCCCGGGCCTGGCTCCAGAGCGAAGCCCCCGCCTGGGTCGCCGCGCTGCGCAGCGCGGCCCGGCGGGGTGAGCACACTCGGGTGGTGGAGACCGCCGATGCCATGGAATGGTTCTGCAACCTGTGGGTCTTCTGGGGGCACTGGACCGAGGTCTTCCGCCTGTCCAGCCAGGCCGCTGCCGCACTCGACGACCCGTACCTGCAGGCCTACCACCTCAACATGTACTCCTGGACCCTGAACGCGTGCGCGCGCCGCCACCGGGAGGCCATCGAACGGGCCGACGAAGCGCTGGAATACGCCCGCCGCGCCCAGGACGCTTCCCAGCAAGCCTCGGCACTGGCGCATGCGGCATGGGGCCACACGGAGCTCGGCGAGGTCCAGGAGGCCGCCGACAAGTCGCTCGCATCCATAGACCTATACGAAGAGGCCGACGAACGCGAGGGCTGGCTGGGTGCCATGTTCACCTACGGATCCTCCCTGCGCCTGCGCGGCCGTGCCGAGGAAGCCCTGATCCAGCACAAGCGCATCATCGCCTTCCTGGATGCGCCCGACTGTCCGGTGAGCGGGCACGTCCCCGACATCTACCGTGCCAACACGACCCGCGCACTTGGTCGCGACTACGCGGTCCTGCGGCGGTGGCACGAGGCCGCCGACCACTATCGCAATGCTGTGGTCCAGTCCAACCGCATCGGCATTCCCCACATAGAGGGCAGCACGCTACTGCATCTGGGAGAGGCCCTGATTGAGCTGGGAGATGCCGAGGAAGCCCGCTCCTGCCTCCGTCAGGTCCTCGCCTTCGGCGACGCGGCCGACAGCAAAGACCTGAAGACCGCACAGAAGCTCCTGGACTCGCTCCCCACCGAGTGAGCAACGCCCGCCGCCGCGATGTGCCCTGGGTTCGGCATCCCGCTGGGCTGCCGCCGGCCCTGGTGATCACGGCGGAGGCCGACGTGACGTGGGACGAGGGGGAGCAGTATCGATCAGCTGCGCTGCGTCGCGGCCTGTTTCCCGGACCGGTCCATGACTTCGTGTAACTCACGGCCTTACGCGACCGTCTGCCGACGCGGGCGGGCCTCCCGCGCCCCAGTCCTCGGAGGCCGCGAAGACCACGGTCCGGACCACGTGCGAGCACAGGCAGGCGAAGAGTGGCGCAGTGCGTGCTCCAGGGCCAGCGAGTGCCGGGCCAAGCCGCCGGTGGCCCCGATCAGCACCGGCTTGGCGATCAGATGGGAACCGGGCAGGCGTGTCGACGAGGGCTGGCTGGGACCGGCCGAAGCAGTCACGATCCTGAAGGGTTCCACAGTCGTCTTCTTCCTCGTCTCTCGGGCGTGTGCTGCGGCTCGTACCGGTCCGTTCTCCGTCCCGCAGCCGCACCCCAAGCCAACCCGGCACGGGCGGCGGCACCTGCCTGCTCGCGCACGGGGGATGTGCCCTGGGCGCACCTTCGTGCACCCGTCCCGGAGCGGAGGAATCAGCCGCGGTGCCGGTGCAGGGCGACGTGCACGGTGTCGAGGGCCTGGATGAGGGCTGCGCGGGCGGCGGCCGTGTCGCGTAGCGGATCGAGCACCATGAAGCCGTGGATCGTCCCGTGGTAGCGCATGGAGACCACCGCAACGCCGGCCGCCCGGAGCTTCGCCGCGTAGGCCTCACCCTCGTCGCGCAGCACGTCGGCCTCGCTGGTGACCACCAGCGCCGGGGGGAGTCCGGTGAGCTGCTCCAGGGAGGCCTGCAGCGGTGATGCGGTGACCTCGCTGCGCTGCCGTGCATCGGGCAGGTACTGGTCCCAGAACCAGCGCATGGTCTCGCGGCCGAGGAAGTAGCCCTTGGCGAACTCCTGGTACGAGGGGGTGTCGAAGTCGGCGTCGGTGATGGGGCAGAGCAGCACCTGCTGCAGCAGCCGCACCCCGCCGCGCTCCTTGGCGAGCAGGGTCAGCGCCGCCACCAGGTTGCCGCCGGCCGAGTCACCCACGGCGGCCATCCGGCTTCCGTCCAGACCGATCTCGCCGCCTCGCTCGAAGATCCACTTCGCGACCGCGTAGCACTGCTCGACGGCGACCGGATACTGCGCCTCGGGGGCGCGCTCGTACTCGACGAAGACCACGGCCGCGTCTGTACCGAGGGCGAACGCGCGCACCAGGCGCTCATGCGTGCCGGCGTCGCCCAGGACCCAGCCCAGCCCGTGCAGGAACAGCACGACGGGGATCTCGCCGACGCTGTCGGCGGGCCTGACCACCTGTACCCGTACGTGACCGGTCGGCCCGCCCGGCAGTGCGAACCACTCCGTGGAGGTGGCCTCCTCGTCGAGAGGGTCGGGGTCGTCCTTCCCCTGGAGACGGGCAAGGTCCAGCCGGGCATGTTCCAGGTCCGGGTGCGCCGACGGGGGGCAGGTGTGACTGTCCGCGAACGCTCGGGTGGTGCGGTCCAGGACAGGGTGCCGAAGGGGCGAAGGGACGAAGTCGGTCACACGGTCTCCTGCCGAGAGGGCCGAGGGGGCCTGAAGCGAAAGGGTTGTTCGGTGCACCGGGTTCCTGGTCGAGCGGCGGAACGCGATGGGCGGCTGCCGGGCCAAGGCACTGCCGCCGCAGGTACAGGGCGGCCCGCACGGCTCTGAGCGGGGACCTTACCCGCTGGGCTGCGGGAGGTCAGCCACTGGCCGGTCGGCACCGTGGACATCGGCGGCGGCCTTGGGGACGGTCCCGGGCGCCGAGGTGACCGCCGGGGACCGCCCGCCGTCGTCCTGGGCGGTGCGCAGGTTGCGCCATTCACGGGGGGAGACGTCGTAGGCGGCGCGGAAGGCCCGGCTGAAGTGGGCGGGGTTGACGAAGCCCCACCGCTGGGCGACGGCGGACACGGTGGGGGCTGTCCTGCCGCGGCGGGCCAGTTCACGGCCGCACTCCTCCAGGCGCCGTTTCTGGATGAGCCGACCGACGGTGGTCCCCTCACCCTCGAAGATCCGGTGCAGGTACCGGACGGAGATCCGGTGAGTCCGGGCGATGCTCTCCGGCGACAGGTCCGGGTCGCCCAGGTTCCGGTTGATGTGTTCGCGGACGCGCAGCAGCAGGTGGCTGCGGGCGGTGCCCGCGTCCGTGCCGCCCCGGTGGGCGCGCTCGGCGATCAGGGTGGCGAACAGGTCGACGACATTGCCGGCCAGCCGGTCCGCGACGGCCGGCGGGTAGCCGTCGGCCGAGGAGGCCAGGGTCGCCAGGAACGGGAGCAGCATCGCGCCGAAGCCGTCCCCGGTGCCGATGGCGTTGCCCGTGACCTGCCGGATGTCGCTGTCCGGCACGCCCAGCATGCGGCGGGGCAGTTGGAAGACGTGCGTGGCGAACCGCTGCGGATAGTCGAAGGAGTACGGCCGGGTCGTGTCGTACACCACGAGGTCTCCCTCACCCACCTCGGCCCGCCGGCCGTCCTGGATGAAGGTGGCCGTGCCAGATATCTGGACACCGACCGCCACCAGCGCCTCGGACGATCGGGCGATCAGTGCCGGGGTGCGGCTGACCCGCTCCGCGTCGGCCTCCATGGTGGAGACCTGGAGATACCCGAGGCGGTCGGTGGCGATCCGGCCGTCGAACGGGCCGTCGCCCCGCGGGGCGACCGTCATCGGCACCAGCGTCCTGCTCACCGCATCGTTCCAGTACGCGACCTTGTCCCGGTCCGGCACGGAGGCGGTCGTCAACACCAAGCTCAAGTTGCTCTCCGCTCATGGGAAGTGACTCCGGGGCTGCAACGGACGGGAACAGGACGGACGGCTGCACCTCCCGGAAGGCGGCGGCCGGTGCCCGGCAGGGCCGGACAGCTCGTCGTACGGGCAGCAACCTCGCTGGAGAGCGCAACCGGCCTGCTTCGGCGAGGTTTGGGTTCCCGCCCGCACAAAACAGCCAACCAGGGGACCCCTTCGGTCTCCAGGCAGAACCACAGGCAGAAATTTCGGGAGCAGACGGGCACGTCCGGTGCTGTGCCGTACCGGAACAGCACAGGGCACCGTGAGGAAGAGCGACCGGCCCGCAGGACTACTCACCCAACCCTTCACGGCCCGGGCCCTACGAGCGCATCGCCCTGGAAGGACAGCCGGTTCTGCACCGACATCGCGCCGCCGAGCGGGCGAGTCTTCGCCGGAGTGAGCACCACGGACCTCGCCCCCTTCATCCACATGGACCGGATGGGCCAGGTCGACTACGCGTCCGGTGAACCCAAGGGCCACCTGCGGCGAGCAGTTGGAGCCGCCTGGAAGGCACCGCCACCCGGACCACGTCGCCGACGAGCCCGGGGCCATCGGCGACGCAGCCGGTCATCACCCGGGCAACTGGCCGAGCCCGGCGCAGCCACTCCCCCGCGCGGCCGTCCTGCCGTGACCGGCCACCGTGACCACGGCGACCAGGACCGCCAGCAGCAGTCCGACAGTAAGGGTGGGTACGGGCGTGAAGGTGGCCGTGAGGATGAGGCCCGCGGCGAGGGGGAACGGTGTCTGTTCGGCCGCGCCCCTCTGGTGGGGCCTCAGGTGCAGGGCCCAGACGGTGAGCAGGAAGATCGTGGCCGGGACGGTGACGGCGGCAGCGACGGTCGTCGGCGAGGCATCGGTGCGATGGGTGATGTGATCGGCGTTCACTGCCAGGCCGGCTCCCACGGCGGCTGCGGAGGCCAGGATCAGGTAGTGGCCGTAAGCCCAGGTGAACCTTTTGCGGTGAGCCCGGTGCGTCGTGGCAAGCATGGTGTGAGCGGGTCTGGCGAAGTACAGCCACCACATGGCGAAGACAATCAGCAACCCCCCTGCCGCCACCGCGTACAGCCGTCCCGTGCCGTGGTGCTCCGCGAGGGCGCCCCGGACGGCTGTGGCGGCGGCTGCCACGGACTCGCCGAGCACGATGAGCGTGAACAGCCCGTAGCGCTCGGCGATGTGGCGCGGGTGCCATGGTGTCATCCCGGCGGACTGCGCCCACACCGGGACGGAGACCTCGGCCACGATCAACACCGCTATGCCCGGCAGGTGTGCCGAGGCCGGGAGGAAGAGCAGCCCGACCCAACCGAGTTGGCACGCCACCACTCCGGTGGCGAAACGCAGAGCGGTCCTGCGCCGGCCGGGGTCGGAGCGCGCGGCACGCAGCCACAGTGCGGCCAGCGCTGTGCGCATCACGACGTATCCCAGGGTGATGACGCTCAGATCGCCGTCCTCGAACGCCCGCGCCACACCGGCCGCGAGGATGAGGGACCCGGTGATCTGGACCAGCGCCGTCAGCCGGTAGGCGACGTCGTCCGGATCGTATGCGGAGGCAAACCAGGTGAAGTTCATCCACGCCCACCAAATGGTGAAGAAGACGAGCGCGAAGCGCAGGGGACCCGCGGCATAGTGCCCTTCACTCACCGCTTCATGAAGGCCCCCGGACGCCTGCGCCACCGCGACGACGAAGCACAGGTCGAAGAGGAGCTCCAGTGAAGTGGCGGCCCGGTGCGGCTCGTTCGGGTCCCGGCCGTGCATGACCCCCGGGCGCCCGCGTCCGTCCTTGTACGTCGTCGAAGAACTCATCGGCGCAGGGCCCCGAGGGCTGCTTCGACGGTCCGGTGGAAGGTGGGGTAGGTGTAGATCATGTGCCGCAGCTGCTCGATGGACACCTCGGCATGAACGGCGACGTTCAGCCCGTAGAGCACCTCGCCCCCCGACGGACCCGCCGAGGTCGCTCCGACCAGGACACCCCGGTCGGCGTCCTCGACGAGCTTGACGAATCCCTCATTGCCCGCCCCGTGGATCCAGCCGCGCGTGGAGGAGGCGATCGGCACGGAGCTCGTACGGACCCGCAGGCCCTGGTCGCGGGCCTGCCGCTCCGTGAGGCCCACCGCCGCGATCTCCGGGTCGGTGAAGGTGACCCGGGGCAGTGCCCGGTAGTCGGCGTCGGGGCCGGGCTGCCCGAGGATGTCGCGCACCGCTATCTGTGCCTGGTACATCGACACATGGGTGAACGCGCCCCGGCCGGTGATGTCGCCGACCGCCCACAGTCCCTCGCCCGCCCGCAGCTGCCCGTCGGTGTCCACCGAAGCACCCGCCGGGTCGAGACCGACCGTATCGACTCCCAGCGTGGCCAGGTCGACGCGGCGGCCGGTGGCCACGAGGAGCCGCTCGGCGGTGAGCGGCTGCTCCACGCCGTCGAGGTGCACCGTGAACGCAGTGCCGTCATGACTCACCCGCCGGGCCCGAGACGCGGTGAGCACGGTGGCACCGTCGGCCCGCAGGACGCTGTCGGCCAGTTCCCCGGCCTCCGGTTCCTCCGTCGCCAGCAGCCGGTCCTGGCCCTCGACGACGGTGACCACACACCCGAAACGGGCGAAGACCTGGGCGAGTTCGACGCCGATGGCGCCCCCGCCCAGGACCAGCAGGGAAGCGGGCAGCTCCTTGGTCGCCATGGGGTCCCGGTTGGTCCAGTACGGCGTCGTCTCCAAGCCAGGAACCGGTGGGATCCGGGGCCGTGTTCCGGTGGCCAGTACGATGCCGCGCCGGGCCTCGAAGGTACGGCCACCGGCTGTCACCCGGCGTGGCCCGGCCAGGCGCCCGGTGCCGCGGACGAGCCGGCCACCCTTGCCGGTCAGCCGGTCGGCGGCCACCTGATCGTTCCAGTCGTCGGTGGCCTCGCCCCGGATGCGGCCGGCGACCCGGTCCCAGTCCGGAGTCACGTCCACCTCGCCTGCGAGCCCCGGAACGCGACGGGCCTCGGCGAGGAGGTTCCCGGCCCGGATCATCATCTTGCTGGGCACACAACCCCAGTACGGACACTCGCCTCCGACGAGCTCCGCCTCGATCCCCACCACGTCGAGTCCGGCCTCGGCCAAGGTCCCCGCGACGTACTCCCCGCCGGGCCCCAGGCCGACCACGACCACATCCGCCTGCTCACTCATGCGCGTGCCTCTTCTCATTCTTCGTCCGGCGTCCGCTGTCTTGAGAGGGCGGATTCACCGACCGTAGATCGGCACGGCACCCCCACTGCGTCCGCCAGCGCACGAGCTCTTGCCCAGGAGCGAACGCCGGGCGGACACCGCTTCCGGCCCTGATCCGCCGGACAGGCCCTTGTGCGCTGATGAGCATCACCGCATGCGCTCCTGGGCAACCCGGGCCCCGATTCAGCCCTAGCGTCGTTCCCGTAAGCAATCGGAGCACACCCAGGAGGCACCTCATGTCCACTGAATCCAAGCGCTCGGGCAGCCAGCCGTGGCTGCATCAGAAGAGCGACGTCATCCAGGAGTTCGGGACCGTCAAACAGTTCCCGATCGGTCTGTCGTTCCAGACCCGTATGTACTCCTGCCAGCGGCTGAACCAGATCCTGGCCGACACGCAGATCCTCTACGGCCTCTACAAGAAGCACCATTGGCTGATGCGTGGGGCGACCTTCTACCAACTTCACCTGGTCCTGGACAAGCACGCAGGAGAGCAGCTCGAAATCGTCGACACGCTCGCCGAGCGGGTGCAGACCCTTGGCGGTGTGGCCGTGGGTGACCAGCGGCACGTCGCCGAGATCACTGCCATCCCGAGGCCTCCGAACGGTGTGGAGGAGGTCCCCGCCATGCTGTCACGGCTGCTGGAGGCCCACGAGACGATCCTCGCCGACGCCCACGACGCGGCGGCGCGCACCGCGGAACTGGGGGACGACGGCACCAACGACCTGCTCGTCTCCCAGGTGATACGGACCGGCGAACTGCAGTCGTGGTTCCTGGCCGAGCACCTGGTCGACACCCCCCTCGTCCGTACATGAGGACCATCTGGGCTTCTGGCTGATCGCCGCGGTCTTCACCCTGATCATGGCCTTCTCCACCGTGCCCACCCCGCTCTACTGCTAGCCCGTGGCGGCCCCCGCACCCAACTGCTGCTGGGACTGGCTCTTCTGGCGGTCGGCGTGGTCGTGCTGACCGCCGCGGTCCGGGTGTCGAGCCTGGCCCTCTTCCTCGTCGGCAGTGCGGTCTCGGGCGCCGCCGTCGGCACCGCCTTCAAGGGCAGCGTCACCACGGTGTTGTCGCCGGCCGTACCGGAGCGGCGCGGGGAAACCCTCACCGGGCTGTTCCTGGCGGCCTACCTCGGGCTGTCCCTTCCGGTGCTCGGTCTCGGCCTGGCTGTGCAGTCGGTCCGGGTCCCCGAAGCGGTGCTGGTCTTCTCCGGCGTACTGCTGGCCGTCACGGCACTCATCGCGCGCCGGATCACCCGCGGCTGAGCCGCTCCGTCTGCCCCTGCCTTCCGGCGGCCCTGACCCGGCGCCGAACGATCCAGTCACATCAGCAAGCAATCAAGAGAGTTGGACTCCATGCAGTTCGGAATCTTCACCGTCGGGGATGTGACCGCCGACCCCACCACGGGCCGGACGCCGACCGAAGGCGAACGGATCAAGGCGATGACCGCCATCGCGATCAAGGCCGAGGAGGTCGGGCTGGACGTCTTCGCCACCGGTGAACACCACAATCCGCCCTTCGTGCCCTCTTCGCCGACCACCATGCTGGGCTGGGTCGCCGCACGCACCTCGCGGCTGATCCTGTCCACCTCCACCACACTGATCACCACGAACGACCCGGTGAAGATCGCCGAGGACTTCGCGATGCTCCAGCACCTGGCCGACGGCCGGGTCGATCTCATGCTCGGCCGGGGCAACACCGGACCGGTCTACCCGTGGTTCGGCCAGGACATCCGCCAGGGCATCCCACTCGCCGTGGAGAACTACGCGCTGCTGCACAAGCTGTGGCGTGAGGACGTCGTGGACTGGGCCGGCCGCTTCCGCACTCCGCTGCAGGGCTTCACCTCCACCCCACGCCCGCTGGACGGCGTACCGCCCGTGGTGTGGCACGGCTCCATCCGCAGTCCCGAAATAGCCGAGCAGGCCGCCTACTACGGTGACGGCTTCTTCGCCAACAACATTTTCTGGCCCAAGGATCACTTCCGGAAGCTGATCGACCTCTACCGGCAGCGCTACGCCCACTACGGCCACGGCACCGCGGAGCAGGCGATCGTCGGCCTCGGAGGCCAGATCTTCATGCGGAAGAACTCCCAGGACGCGGTACGGGAGTTCCGCCCGTACTTCGACAACGCGCCTGTCTACGGGCACGGGCCGTCGCTTGAGGAGTTCACCCGTGACACCCCGCTGACGGTAGGCAGCCCGCAGGAGGTCATCGACAAGACGCTGGCCTTCCGCGACACATACGGCCATTACCAGCGCCAGCTGTTCCTGATGGATCACGCCGGACTTCCCCTCAAAACCGTCCTGGAACAGCTCGACCTGCTCGGCGAGGAAGTCCTGCCCGTACTCCGTAAGGAGTTCGCCCATGGCCGCCCGGCCGACGTCCCGGACGCGCCTACTCATGCATCGCTGCTCGCCGACCGTGACGCCCATGCGATGCAGGACCGCCAGGACCTGAAGGAGGAGATGTCCAAGTGAAGGACCGAGCGAGCTCCTCTCAGTTCCTGAGACTCGCGGTCGTGTCGGCCGGGCTGAGTGTCCCCTCGTCCACCCGGCTGCTCGCCGACCGGCTCACCGAAGCCGTACGGCAGCAACTGAGCGACGACGGGCGCGAGGTCGAGGTCACCGTCGTCGAGCTTCGCGGCCTGGCCGTCGACATCGCCAACAACCTGGTGACGGGCTACCCCTCACGCTCCCTGGCAGCAGCCCTGGAAGCGGTGACCGAGGCGGACGGGCTCATCGCCGTCACACCAGTCTTCTCAGCCTCCTGCAGCGGACTGTTCAAGTCCTTCTTCGACGTCATGGACAACGGATCCCTGACCGGCACCCCGGTACTGGCCGCGGCGACCGGCGGCACAGCCCGGCACTCGCTGGCCCTGGAACACGCACTGCGCCCGTTGTTCGCCTTCCTGCGGACCGTCGTCGTCCCCACCGCCGTCTACGCGGCCACCGAGGACTGGGGCGGCAGCGGCGACGCCCTCACCGACACCCTGCCCACCCGGATCACCCGCGCGGCCGGCGAACTGGCCGGTCTCATGCGCCTCCGCCCGGACAGTGCCGGGCGACCCGCGCAGGAGACGGTGGTCCCCTTCGAACAGCAACTGGCGGCGCTGCGGCCGGACTAGGTCATGTCCGCGAAGTGGGTTGTTCGTTGGTAAGAGGTCGTCTTGGCGAGCGGCATCGGCAGACAGCGTCCGCAACCGTCGTAGGCACGTTCGATCGCTCCTTCCGCCCCACCCACACTCCGCCGTCTGTCCTCAACCCCTGTACGCCTCCAGAAGCCGCAGCCACACCTCGCTGATCGTCGGGTAGGCCGGGACCGCATGCCACAGGCGGTCGATCGGGACCTCGCCCGCGACCGCGATGGTGGCGGAGTGGAGCAGCTCGCCGATGCCGGGGCCCACGAAGGTGACGCCGAGGAGGATGTTCCGGTCCAGGTCCACGATCATGCGGGCGCGGCCCCGGTAGTCCTGTGCGTACAGGCCGGAGCCCGCGACCGAGGCCAGGTCGTAGTCGACCGCCCGTACCCGGTGGCCCGCGTCCTCCGCCTCCTTGAGCGTGAGGCCGACCGAGGCGGCCTCCGGGTCGGTGAAGACGACCTGGGGGACGGCCGCGTGGTCGGCCGTGGCTGCGTGGGCGCCCCAGCGGTCGGTTTCCAGCAGGGGGACGCCCTGGGCGCGGGCTCCGATCGCGGCACCCGCGATACGGGCCTGGTACTTGCCCTGATGCGTGAGGAGCGCCCGGTGGTTGACGTCGCCGACCGCGTACAGCCAGGTGCTTCCCCGGACACGGCAACTGTCGTCGACGTCGAGCCAGGAGCCGGGTTCCAGGCCCACCGTTTCCAGGCCGAGGTCGTCGGTGCGCGGAGCGCGGCCGGTGGCGAAGAGGATCTCGTCGGCCTCCAGTTGTTCGCCGTTGTCCAGCTCCACGGTGACCGGTCCGTCCGGGGCCGCCCGCCGTACCGCGGTGGCCGACACTCCGGTACGGATGCGGGCACCGGCCTCGGTCAGCGCCTCGGCGACCAGTTCACCGGCGAAGGGCTCCATCTTGGGGAGCAGCCCCTTCCCGCGGATCAGCATCGTCACCTCGGCGCCGAGGGCCTGCCAGACCGTGGCCATCTCGACGCCGACCACGCCGCCGCCCACCACGATCAGTCGGCCCGGTACCTCCTTGGCGCTGGTCGCCTCGCGGCTGGTCCAGGGGCGGGCCTCGGCGACGCCGGCCAGGTCCGGGACCACGGCCCGGCTGCCGGTACAGACGGCCACGGCATACCGGGCGGTGAGCCGGTGCTCCGTGCCCTCGCCCGTGGTGACGGAAACCTGCCTGGGGCCGGTCAGACGGCCCATGCCCCGGTAGATGTGCACGCCGACGCCTTCCAGCCAGCCGGCCTGCCCGTCGTCCTTCCAGTGGGACGCGTACTCGTCGCGGTGGGCCAGAACCGCGTCCGTGTCGAGCGGGCCCTGCACGGCGGCGCTGAGGCCCGGGACGCGGCGGGCGTCCGCCCGTGCGACGACGGGGCGCAGCAGTGCCTTGCTCGGCATGCACGCCCAGTACGAGCATTCGCCCCCGATGAGCTCCGATTCGATCACGGCCGTGCTCAGCCCCGCGGCCCTGGCCCGGTCCGCCACGTTCTCACCGACCGGACCTGCACCGATCACCACAACGTCGTATTCAGCGTTCTCCGCCACTTCAGTCATGCGGACAGTCTGATCGTGGGTGTGCGTGACGGCCACATGGGCAGGCGGAATAGCGCCAGTGCAGTCACCGTTGTGCCCGACAGGTCCGAACGGGCCCAGGAAGAGGTATCAGAGCATGAGCACCGTAGAGCTCACCAAGGAAAACTTCGATCAGGTCGTGAGCGACAACGACTTCGTACTGATCGACTTCTGGGCTTCCTGGTGCGGCCCGTGTCGGCAGTTCGCGCCGGTGTACGACTCGGTCTCCGAGCGTCACCCCGACCTGGTGTTCGCCAAGGTCGACACGGAGGCCCAGCAGGAGCTGGCAGCGGCTTTCGAGATCCGGTCCATTCCGACGCTGATGATCGTCCGGGACAATGTGGCGGTCTTCGCCCAGCCCGGCGCGCTCCCCGAGGCGGCCCTCGAGGATGTCATCGGGCAGGCCCGGAATCTGGACATGGACGAGGTACGCAAGTCCGTCGAGGAGCAGCAGAAGACGCAGGAGCAGAATCAGCCGTAGGTCGAGCCGAGTGCTGATGCTGCGGTGACCGTGCGGACGTCCGCATGGTCAGGGCCCGGTCGGTCTGCGCCGACCGGGTCGCGCAGCATGTGACCGGCCGGTGCGACAGCGAAACGACTCCGTGTGCGAACCGGTTCCGCGTTACTGAAGGTCCGTGTTGCTGAGCGGTTCCTTGTTCCTGACAGGCCGGGTATGAATCTTGGAGACGCACGCCGGGATGCCCTCGCCCTGCTCGTGCCCACGTGCCCGGTACGCGCTCGGGCTCTCGCCCACCAGCTCGGTGAACCGCGTACTGAACGTCCCCAGCGAGGTGCACCCGACCGCGAAGCAGATATCCGTCACCGACAGGTCGCCGCGCCGCAGCAGGGCCTTCGCCCGCTCGATCCTGCGGGTCATCAGATAGCTGTACGGCGTCTCCCCGAACGCGGCACGGAAGCTGCGGGAGAAGTGGCCGGGCGACATGTGGGCCGTGAGTGCCAGGGCAGGGACATTCAGCGGTTCCGCGTAGTCGCGGTCCATCTGGTCGCGCGCCCGGCGTAGCCGGACCAGGTCCGAAAGCGTCACCCGTCCAGGATCGCACGGCCGCCCCTGCCGTGCGGCGCCGTCCGGGCAAGACCCCTGGGTCGCGTCCTGGGGCCTAGTCGTCGGTTCTCTCCGCGATACGGACCGTGAGCCCGTAGTCCACCTCCGCACCGTCCACCAACAGGGCCTCCACGGTGTGCGTCGCCGGGTCGATGTCCGCTTCCATGCCGTCCCCGGCATAGCGGGGGTAGCCCGAGGCCCCGGTGTCGCCGGTGGCCGCCACGACCGCCGAGCGGATGGCGGTGCCGGGTTCGGGGTCCCCGTTGCGGGAATCGGCGAACTCCGGGATCAGCAGGATCTCGTAACTCTGCGGATGGCTCATGCCCAAGACGCTAGACATCCGGTGTGCGCGGCGCATTTCGTCGCGCCTCGCGGCGGCCGGTTCAGCTGGACTCGCGGGGTACGGCCGCGGCGCGCAGCAGGTCGTGGCGTTCCGGGGTTCCGCCGGAGTGGCGCACCAGCCGGTCGATCAGCTCGGCCGGGGGCTGCTCGGCCGCCAGTTCCATCCGGACGCTGCTGAGCCGCGGGCGGAGCAGCCTGCCGAGCACGAGGTCGTCCGCGCCGATCACGGCGGTCTCCCCCGGGATCGAGATGCCGGCGTCCTGGAGCGCCCGCATCAGGAGCATGGCGTACTCGTCGTTGTAGGCGAACACGGCGTCCAGGCCCAGCGTGTGCCAGCGGGCGGCGAGTTGGGCCGCCGACTCCTCCTCGTACCGCAGGGGCAGCGGGTGGATGCGCGCGCCGGCCGCCTCCGCGGTGCGGCGTGCGCCCACCAGCCGTGGTTCGCCGAAGAGGGCGAGACCCGGTTCCTGCGGCAGGACCACGCCGATCCGGCGGCGGCCCCGGGCCAGCAGATGGGCGACCGCGCAGCTGCCGACCACCCGCTGGTCCATGACCAGGGCGTGTGCGCCGTCGACCGGCTGCGGTCCGAGCGTGATGACGGCCTTGGCGCCGGAACGGGTGAGGACGTCTATGCCGTACGGGGTGAGGGCGGGCCCGCCGGGCGAGACGACCGCGACGGGGCGCAGCTCGGCCCAGGCCCTGGCCGCCTCGTCGGCGTCGAGGCCCGCGCTGCCGTACTGCACGACGGTGTAGTCGAGGCGGCGCAGATCCGACTGGAGCTCGTGGAAGAAGCGCTGGTGGAGCGGGCCTGCCGGGATGTGCCAGGTGGGCAGGAGCACCATCCGGCTGTGCCCGGCGCGCAGGCTGCGGGCCGCCGCGTGCGGAACGTAGCCGAGATCGGATGCCGCTTCCCTGACCCGGCGGCGGGTCTGTTCGCTGATCCGTACGGTCGCGTTGTTGTTGAGTACGTAGGACACGGTGGCCCGGGAGACTCCGGCCAGGCGCGCCACGTCGGCGCTGGTCGGCACGGAGGTCTCGGCGGGCTGCTCGGGTAACTGGCTCATGGCGTCCGGCAGTCTTCCAGACCGGTTCGCGGGGCCCCTGTGCCGGGGGCTACGGGGCCGCGAAGTCCGTCATCCTCGGGCGAGGACCGGCCACACGTCGGGGTCCTCGAAGTTCAGGGCCCAGATCGCGGTGTTGCGGACGCCGTGGCGGCGCAGCACCGGCATGTGCGCGGCGACTCCGCGGGCGTCCTGGTACCAGACCTCGCGGCGCTCTGTGCCGTCCAGGTAGCTGAAGTGCGGCGTTCCGGAGACCTTGTCCAGTTGGTAGAGCGCCCCCTCCTTGCGGCGGAGGGCTTCGGCGGTCTTCCACGTCACGTGCCCGGTCTTGGCCTTGCTCGCGGGATCGGCCGGCCAGTCCCAGCCGTAGGCGGGCAGTCCCATCTCCAGTTTGGCCGCCGGGACGAGGGCGGTGGCGCGGGTCAGGATGTCGTCGTACCAGGCGGTGTCGGCGATGGGGCCCGGTGTGCCGCTCGACCAGTGCAGGTTGTAGCCCATGATCCGCATCCGGTCGGCGACGCGGCCGATCGCCGCGTAGTCCCAGATGCGCCCGGTGGTCCTGGTTTTCGGGTACACCGTGATCACGCACTGTTTGCGCAGATTGTGGAGGCGTCCGCAGAGGTCGGTGGCGAGAGCGGTGAAGCCGTCGCGGACCTGACGGTAGGTGCTCTCGCCGGTGGCGGCGATGGTCTCGTAGTCGAGGTCGAGGCCGTCGTAGTCGCGGGTACGGACCGTACGCATCAGCGCGTCGGCGTGTTCCGCGCGCTGCGCGGGGTCGGTGAGGATCGCGGCGAGGGCGCCCTTCTTCATCGTCTCCATGACGGTGGGCACGACCTTCGCTCCGGCCCGGTGCAGTCCGTCGATGATGCGGCGCTCGCCTGCGCCCGGGTGCGGGTCGATCCGGCCGGCCGAAATCGCCTGGTACCAGAAGGGGCTGACGGTGTGCAGTTGCTCCGCGTGGCGCAGCGCGTCCTGGTACGCGCCCTCCTGGTCCCAGTAGGGCAGCCACGCCGACACGGTGCGCGGGAGGGCGGCGCCGCCGCCCGCGTGGGGCCCGGGCTCCGTGCCCGGCTCGTTCGTCGAGAGGGAAGTCGAGTGGGAAGGGGATGGTTGCGGGCGGGCTGACGCCGCGGCAGAAGCCGTGGGGAGCAGGGTCGCTGCGAGCAGGCCTGCGACGGTGAGGGCGACGGTACGGGAAGGATGTGCGAGGAGTCCGATGACCATGTGGTCGAGCCTGATGCCCTTTCAGCTGCCCCGCTCCATGGAATGGGCCGTACAGGTTCTACGGTGTTCGGATGATGTTCCCCCACGGCACAGCCACCACTGACAGCTCGTCCGACTTTCCCGGCCGCAACGGTCCGACCGCCACGACGGAGGCGGACCCGCGCGATGCGGGCCCGGTGCGCACCTCGTACGCCCCCGACCGGGACGGCGATCCCGACCCGGGCGAGATCGTCTGGACCTGGGTGCCTTTCGAGGAGAACGACGGGCGCGGCAAGGACCGGCCCGTGCTGGTGGTGGCGCGTGAGGCGGGCGGGACGCTGCTCGCCGTACAGCTCTCCAGCAAGCAGCACGACCTGGACCGCGAGTGGGTGGCGCTCGGGGCGGGGCCGTGGGACAGCTCGGGCCGTCAGTCCTGGGTCGATCTGGACCGGCTGCTGCGTGTGCACGAGGACGGCATGCGGCGGGAGGCCTGTGCGCTGGACCGGGAGCGGTTCGATCTCGTGGCGGGGCGGCTGCGGGAGCGTTACGGCTGGAGCTGACCGGCGAACGTCCGGGTGAACGCCGCCCGGGCGGCGGAATCGGGGCTGCGGTCGAGGATGCCGAAGACGATCTGTTCGAAGTGGCCCGCGAACCGGCCACCGTCGGAGAGCAGCGCGTGGAACGCGCCGGCCACCTCTGCGGGGTCGTTCCGGAACACGCCGCAGCCCCAGGCGCCGAGCACGAGTCTGCGGTAGCCCCGCACGGCCGCCACTTCGAGGACCCGTTCGGCGCGGCTCACGAGGGCGGCCGGGATGCGGTACGCCTCCTCGGGCGTCCCGCTGCGGATCACTCCGGCGTTGGGTGCCGGAGAGGTGAGGAAGCCCACGGTGTACGGGGTGTCGAGAAGACGGCCCCGGTCGTCCCGGAAGACCGGAACGCCGGGTGAGTGGATCACCCGGTCGGTGTAGAAGGTACTGCGTTCGGCTCGGTGGTGGGCGTAGAAATCGGGGGCTCGGAGCAGGGTCGCGTAGAGCGCGGAGCCGCGGCACAGGGCTTCCTCCTGGGCCTGTGCGCCGTTCAGGTATCCGCCGCCGGGATTGCGGGCCGAGGCGTACGTGAGGACGGCGACCTTGGCCGTTGCCTCGCTGGTCAGCCGGTGTGCGGCCTGCAGACTGCTCTCGCCGGTCACCTCGAAGACCGTGACCCGGTCGGTGTCCAGGACAGCGACGGGAACCGGCTCGGGTCCGTACAGCCGGGTGCCGGAGAGCGCGGCGGTCAGCGCGCGTTCGATACTGACCTCGCGGCCGTCGGACGTGCGGTAGCGGCCGGCCTCGACGATGGCCTCGGTCTCTCGCGCGATGCCGCGCAGTCTCGCGCTCATCGGCGCGCCCCCGTGTGGTGCATACGGGGCATGCTCGGCGTTCCACCGGCATGGACGCAAGCGGATTTACGCATGACGGGGGCACCCTTGTGCGATCTCCCGGAAGGGGTTTGGGTGGTACGGACGTACCTGTACAGGAGGAACGAACATGCCCCCGGAAACCCCCGGCGCAGACCGCCAGGCGGAGCACGGCGTACCGCTCGGTGAGAGTGAGGCCGAGGATTTACTGCGATGTATCTGCTTCAAGACAGGGCCCCCGCGCAAGGTCGGCGTGGAACTCGAATGGCTCATTCACGACCGTGAGCATCCCGACGTTCTCGTAACGGAGGAGCGGCTCGGCGCGGCCGCCGACGCCGTACGCGCCCTGCCTCTGAGCGCGTCCCTGACGTTCGAACCCGGCGGTCAGCTGGAGCTCAGCTCCGCTCCCGCCGACTCCCTGATGGAGTGCGTCGACGCCGCGGCCGCCGATCTCGCCGCCGTACGTGACACGCTCGGGCGGGCGGGTCTCGTCCCTGTCGGCCTCGGTGTCGATCCGTGGCATCCCCCGCGCCGGCTGCTGCGGGAGCCTCGCTACGCGGCCATGGAACACTCCTTCGACCGGTCGGGCCCGGCCGGGCGCGCCATGATGTGCACGTCCGCGTCCATCCAGGTCTGTCTGGACGCCGGTGAGGAGGAGCCGGGGCCGCTCGGGTACGGGCGGCGCTGGCAGCTGGCGCATCTGCTGGGTGCCGTGCTCGTGGCCGCATTCGCCAACTCGCCGTTCCAGCAGGGCCGGGCCACGGGCTGGCGCTCCACCCGTCAGGCGCTCTGGGCCGAGCTCGATCCCGCCCGGTCGCTTGCTCCGTCCGACCGTCTCGCGCCGCGCGACGCGTGGACTGCCCACGCTCTCGATACCCCGGTGATGTGCATCCGGGGCGGGGACGGCCCCTGGGAGGTACCCGACGGGCTCACGTTCCGGGACTGGATGCGCGGCGGCGGGCCGAGGCCACCCGTACGGGCCGATCTCGACTACCACCTCACGACGCTCTTTCCGCCGGTCCGTCCGCGTGGACACCTTGAGCTGCGCATGATCGACGCGCAGAACGGTGAAGACGGGTGGCTCGTGCCGCTCGCCGTCACCACGGCCCTGTTCGACGATCCGGAGGCAGCGGAGACCGTGTACCGCACCGTGAAACCGCTGGCCGAGACGGCGGGCCCGCTGGCCGCACCGCGCAATCCGCTGTGGACCGGCGCCGCCCGTGACGGTCTGAGAGACCCGGAGCTGCGGGCCGCGGCGGTCGTCTGCTTCGAGGTGGCTCTCGACGCGCTGCCCCGGATCGGGGCGAGCAAGACCGTGCGGGACACCGTCGCGGACTTCCACGAACGGTTCGTCGCCCGGGGTCGATGTCCGGCCGACGACCTGACCGACCGCACACCCGACGGGTTCGCACCGCTCCAGGGAAGGGGCACCCACTCATGACCGACCTCTCCGCCGAGGGCTTCCCGGACATCTCGTCCGAGGCCGTGGAGCGGGACCCCGAAGCTCTCAGGCAGCGTGCCCTCGCCGCGCTCCTGACGGCCCGCGAGCGCACCGCTCTGCTCACCGACAGCGTGGACGACGGCGAACTGACCGCGCAGCACTCCCCGTTGATGTCTCCGCTGGTCTGGGACCTGGCGCACATCGGCAATCAGGAGGAGCAGTGGCTCCTTCGGGCCGTCGGGGGACGCGAGGCGATGCGTCCCGAGATCGACGGCTTGTACGACGCCTTCGAGCACCCGCGGGCGAGCCGCCCTTCGCTGCCGCTGTTGGCACCCGCCGAGGCACGGGCCTACGCCGCCGACGTACGCGGCCGGGCACTGGACATCCTGGAAGGAACCCCGCTGCACGAGGGCGGCCGGCCGCTCGTGCGGGCCGGGTTCGCCTTCGGAATGATCGCGCAGCACGAACAGCAGCACGACGAAACGATGCTGATCACCCATCAGTTGAGGTCGGGCCCCGCCGCACTCTCCGCACCGGAGCCGCCCGCCCCCACGGACGCGGCCGGTCTTTCCGCCGAAGTCATCGTGCCCGAGGGGCCGTTCACGATGGGCACCTCGGCCGATCCCTGGGCGCTGGACAATGAACGGCCCGCGCACCGGCGGGAGGTGGCGGGATTCTTCATCGACACCTCTCCGGTCACCTGTGGTGACTACGAGCGCTTCATCGAGGACGGCGGATACTCCGAGCGACGCTGGTGGGCGCCGGAGGGCTGGGACATGATCAACGCACACGGTCTCACCGCACCCCTGTTCTGGCACCGGGACGCCGGGCAGTGGCTGCGACG
Source organism: Streptomyces sp. NPDC057136 (assembly GCF_042670885.1). NCBI lineage: Bacteria > Bacillati > Actinomycetota > Actinomycetes > Kitasatosporales > Streptomycetaceae > Streptomyces > Streptomyces sp. NPDC057136. Next base: position 91,837 of record NZ_JBHUUV010000026.1, on the reverse strand, counting down.
CCGCTTCGGGGTGACCGAGCCGGTGCCGCGGGACGAGCCGGTGCTGCACGTCAGCTGGTACGAGGCGGACGCGTACGCCCGCTGGGCGGGCAGGCGGCTGCCCACGGAGAGCGAGTGGGAGAAGGCGGCTCGCCACGACCCGGCCTCGGAACGCTCGATGCGCTATCCGTGGGGCGACGAGGACCCGAGCCCCGAGCACGCCAATCTGGGCCAGCGACACCTCCGCCCCGCCGAGGCCGGCGCCTATGCGGCGGGCCGGTCGCCGCTCGGTGTGGGCCAGTTGATGGGCGATGTGTGGGAGTGGACGTCGAGCGACTTTCTCCCGTACCCCGGTTTCGCGCCGTTCCCGTACCGGGAGTACTCCGACGTCTTCTTCGGCCCGGAGCACAAGGTGCTGCGCGGGGGTTCGTTCGCCGTGGACGCGGTGGCCTGCCGCGGCACGTTCCGTAACTGGGACCTTCCGGTGCGCCGGCAGATCTTCTCCGGCTTCCGCACCGCGAGGGATGCCTGATGTGCCGTCATCTTGCGTACGTGGGTGTTCCGGTGGCCCTCGGTGAAGTCCTGGTGTCACCGGCGCACTCCCTGGTACGCCAGTCCTGGGAGCCGCGCCGCCAGCGGTACGGGACCGTCAACGCGGATGGTTTCGGGGTCGGTTGGTACGCGGACGGGGACCCGGTGCCGGGTCGCTACCGGCGCCAGGGGCCCGTCTGGGGCGACGAGACGTTCGCCGACCTCGCCCGGGTCGTACGGAGCACGACGATCCTCGCCGCTGTCCGTGACGCGACCGAGGCGGGCGCGGACGGTGAGGCGGCTGCCGCGCCGTTCGCCGCGGACGGCCTGTTGTTCAGCCACAACGGAGCGGTGAAGGGCTGGCCGGCCTCCCTGGCGCCCCTGGCCGGCACCCTGCCCGCCGCCGAACTGCTGACCCTCGCCGCCCGCAGCGACTCGGCACTGATCTGGGCGCTCGTACGCCACCGGATCGCCGAGGGCGACACCATCCCGCAGGCCGTCGCCGACACCGTTCTCGATATCGCGGCCCGGGCCCCCGGTTCGCGGCTGAATCTGCTGCTCACCGACGGTTCCACGATCGTGGCGACCGCCTGGGGCGACACCCTCTGGTATCTCACGGAGCCGGGACGCCGCACGGTGGTGGCCTCGGAGCCGTACGACGACGATCCGCTGTGGCGCGAGGTTCCCGACCGCACCCTGCTCACCGCGACCCGCACCGATGTACTGCTGACCCCGCTCAAGGAGCCCACCGCGTGAGTCCCTTCCAACTGACCCGCACCCTGCCGGTGGACGCGACGGACGCGGCGCTGCGCGCCGACGTGCTCAGCGGCCTGAACCGGCAGCCGAAGACGCTGCCGCCCAAGTGGTTCTACGACGCGCACGGCAGCGAGCTGTTCGAGGAGATCACCCGGCTCCCCGAGTACTACCCGACGCGTGCCGAGCGCGAGATCCTCGTGGCCCGCGCCTCGCAGATCGCGGAGGCGTCAGGGGCCCGGACCCTGATCGAACTCGGCTCGGGCTCCTCGGAGAAGACCCGGCATCTGCTGGACGCCCTTCCGGAGTTGCACACTTATGTACCGGTCGATGTCAGCGAGAGCGCGCTGAAGGGCGCGGCCGACGTGCTGCTCGCCGAGCGGCCGGGCCTCTCGGTGCACGCGCTCATCGCCGACTTCACCCATGTCCTGCGCCTGCCCGATACGCCGGGGCCGCGACTGGTCGCGTTCCTGGGTGGGACGATCGGGAATCTGCTCCCGGAGGAGAGGGAGCAGTTCCTGCACTCCGTAAGGGAGTTGCTCTCCCCCGGCGACAGTCTGCTGCTCGGCACGGATCTGGTGAAGGACGAAGCGACACTCGTCGCAGCGTACGACGACGCGGCCGGGGTGACGGCGGCGTTCAACAAGAACGTGCTGTCCGTGGTGAACCGTGAGCTGGGGGCCGACTTCCAGCTCGGTGACTTCGACCATGTCGCGGTGTGGGACCCACGCCTGGAATGGATCGAGATGCGGCTGCGCGCCCGCCGGGCCCTCACGGTGAAGATCCCGGAGGTGGACCTCGTCGTGACGTTCGAGGCCGGGGAGGAGATGCGCACGGAGGTATCGGCGAAGTTCCGCGAGGAGGGGGTACGGGGCGAGCTGGCCGATGCCGGGCTGCGGCTGGATCACTGGTGGACGGATACGGCGGGCCGCTTCGCGCTGTCGCTGGCGACGGCGTTCTGAGCGGCGCTGGCGAGCGCGCGTCTGCCGGGTTCGGCCGCCGCGAGGATCGGCGGGAGGAGGCGGAGCTCCGCGGTGAGCCCGGCGGCCGTCACCACGCGCCAGAGGGACGCGGCGAGGGGATCGTCGCCGACGAACGCGACCGCGCCCGTATGACCCGGGTGGCCCGCTGAAGGGTCCCCACAGGGTCCGGCCGGGGCCCCGTCCACAGTGGCGGGGCCCCTTCGCGCGGCGCGGTAGCTGAGGCGTACCGGCCGGACGGTGGCGCCCGCGTCGATCGCCGCCTGGAACACAGCGGGCCCGAACCGCCCGCCGGGCCCCCGCCCGCAGCGGGTGGTGCCCTCCGGGAAGACCACCACCCGGGACCCGGCCCGCAGCGCCTCCGCCACGGCGCGCACGGCGTCCGGCAGGGCGCGCAGGCGGTCCCGTTCGATGAAGAGCGTGCCGCCGAGGGCGGCGAGCGGGCCGAGCACCGGCCAGTCGCGGATCTCCCTCTTGCCGAGCATCCGGCCGGGGAGCACGGCCGCCACGAGCGGGATGTCCAGCCAGGAGACGTGGTTGGCGACCACCAGTTCGCCCGCCGAGCGCTCCGCCAGTACGCCCGCCCCCTTCTCCACCGGCTCCCCGGTGATCAGCACCCGTACCCCGAAGGCCCGCACCACCGCGTACGCCCACCGACGGATCAGCCGGTCGCGGTGAGCGGCCCCGAGGAGCAGCACGGCGGGGACGCACACCACTCCGAACAGGGTGAGCACGCACCCGGCGACGAGCAGGACGGTGGCCGGCAGCGGCCCCCGTCTCGCGCCCCGATGGCCGGCGCAGTCGTGCGGCGTACAGGGGGCGACGGGCAGCCAGCCGCTCATCGCAGCGGGGCGAGGGAGAGGAAGTGGCGCAGATAGCGCGGGTCCGTGCGACGCAGGGAGAGCAGGACGTAGAGGTCGGCGACGTTGAAGTCGGGGTCGTACGCGGGTGCTCCGCAGACCCAGGCCCCGAGGCGGATGTAGCCGCGGAGCAGCGGCGGCAGGGCGGCGCGGGCCGCGGGTGCCCCGGCGGGTCCGGTGGCGCTCCAGAGGCGGTGCGGGGTGACCCAGTACTCCTCGGGCGCCAGGTGCTTCGCCCGTACGGTGTCCCAGCTGGCGGCGGCGAGTGCGCCGCCGTCGGCGAGGGGTATGGAGCAGCAGCCGGCCAGCCAGCTGTGGCCGCTGCGTTCCATGTAGCGGGCGAGTCCGGCCCAGATGAGGGCGATGACGGCGCCGTCCCGGTGTGCGGGGTGGACACAGGACCGGCCGACCTCGACGAGGTCGTCCCGGATGGGCGTCAGCCTGCCGAGGTCGAACTCGCTCTCCGCGTAGAGGCGTCCGGCGATGCGGGCCCGCTCGGGGGGCAGCAGCCGGTAGGTGGCGACGACGTCACCGGTGGCTGTCTCACGTACCAGCAGGTGGTCGCAGTAGGCGTCGAAGGCGTCGCTGTCGAGACCGGGTTCGGGGCTGTCGAGCAGGGCGCCGAGCTCTCCGGCGAAGACCTGGTGACGCAGCCGCTGGGCGGCGCGTACGTCGTCCTGGTCGACGGCGAGGGAGACCCGGTAGGCCGGGGCGGTCGCCCGGGCGGTGTCCGGGGCGGGGACAAAGGGGGTGAGAGGAGTGAGGGGAGTGAGGGGCAGCGCGGTCATGGCAGTCTCCGGGGACGGATCAGCAAGGGCGGCTGCCGGGCCGCCGCAGTGCTGCGACGGCCCGGCCCCTTACTTCTTCCGTGACCGGCTGGACTCGACGTGACCGCAACGGAGAGTCGGGATGTGCGACGGCTGAATCCCGGGCTCAGGATTCCTCGGGTCGCGGCTGGGCAGGGAGAGTGCCGCGGGTCAGGTGGCCGGCCGGGGCAGGGCGGGAGTCGGGTGAATGCGCTGGTCAGCTGGTGTCGCCAGGGACAGGCGCGGGAGTTCCGCAGGCTGAACCGGCTGTGCCACGTCAGTGATCCTCGGCTGCCGGCTCCAGAACGAAGACCGGGATCACACGGTCCGTCTTCTTCTGGTAGTCGGCATAGTCCGGGTACGCCTCGACGGCTCGAGCCCACCACACGACCTTCTCGTCCCCGGTCACCTCGCGTGCGAGCATGTCCTGGCGCACCGGGCCGTCCTGAAGCTCCACCCGGGGGTCGGCCTCCACGTTGTGGTACCAGACCGGGTGTTTGGGGGCTCCTCCCAGGGAGGCGACCACGGCATAGGAGCCATCGTGCTCCACCCGCATGACCGGGGTCTTGCGGATCTTGCCGCTCTTCGCGCCCACGGTGGTCAGGATGACGACAGGCAGGTCCCGCCGCTTCACGTCCGCCGGACCGACCAGGCTGCCCAGCGTCGTTCCTTCCGTGCCACCGGAGCTTTCGTACAGCTCCACCTGGTCCCTTACCAACTGCTGCGTGCTCGGCTCGTACTCGCCTTTGAGCGGCATGTTGCCTACCTCCATGCTGTCGAAACTGCACCCGGCGGCGGCCTCCGCCTCGGCCGGGGTGCGGGGCGTATTGCTCAGGCCTGGGTGTCGTCGTAGGCCAGGTTGCCGCCCAGCTCGCGTGAGACCTCGGCCTGGGCGAGGAGTTCCCGGGCCTTGGCTTCGGCAAACTCGATGGCGTCCGCACCGGCTACGGAGCGCAGCGGCAGTTTGCCGGCCGTGGTTGCCGAGAAGTGGGCGGTCAGCTGCGCGCGAGTATCGCTGTGATGCGCTCCGATGCCGAGGCGGCTTCCGCGACCGGGTCGCCGCCTTCGAGGACGGCGGTCATGTACGGCTTGATCGGGTTGGCGGCCTCGACGGCCGCCCACTGGGGCGAGTTGGGAGTGGCGCGGCCACGGGTGGCTCCCTCGGCCATTGCGGCGGTGCCTTCCTGGCCTTCGATGACGGGGGCGAGGCTCGGTTTGTTGGGTACGTAGCTCATGGCCCTGGCCAGTTCGGTCTGCCACTTCCTGCTCGCCAGCGCCTTGATCACTTCGATGCCCGCGCTGCGGTGGTCCGCCTTCTCCGGCACGATCAGATCGGAGCCGCCGGTGAAGACCGAACCCGGGGCCTTCGCCGTCTTGCCGGGAATGGGAAAGTAGCCGAGCTTTCCCTTGAGTTCGGGGTTCTTCTGCTCGATCAGGGCGGCGCTGCCGGGCACCGAAATGATCTGGGCGACGTCGCCCCCGGCGAACACGTCGGTCTGCGGGGGCTTCTCCTCGTCGGCGTCCTTGGGACCATTGCCGAGGGACTGGAGTTCCTTGTAGAAGTTCATGCCCTTGAGCGCGGCGGGAGAGTCGAGCGCGCCCTTCCAGTCGCCGCCGTTCTCGTCTGCGAGTTCACCGCCCTCGTCCCAGATGAACCCGGCGAGTACGTACCAGTTCTGGCCGGCGAGGTAGATGCCCTGAGTGCCGTAGCTGTTGAGCTCCTCGGTGTCCTTGAGCCATTCACGGCGTGTCCTGGGCGGAGTCTCGATGCCCGCGCGGGCGAAGAGTTCCTTGTTGTAGATCACCACCCGATTGGCCGCGTACCAGGGGATTCCGTACTGCATGCCGTTGATGCTGCCGGGCTCGGCGAGACCGGGCAGCCAATCCTCGCTGCCGAGGTCGCGCATCGATTCGAGGGTGAGGTCGCGCAGTCCGCCGCTCTCGGCGTACTGAGCGACCTGGGTGTTGCCGACCTCGATCACGTCCGGCGCGTCGTCGCTGTCGAGGGCCGCGGTGACCTTGGGGCCGATGCCGCTCCACTCCTGAATCTTGAACTCCAGCCGGACGGAGGCGTTCTCGCTCTCGTACGACTCCGTGAAGCGGTCCAGGAAATCCTGCGAGACGCTGTCCTTCATCAGCCACAGCGTCACCGTGACATCACCTCCGCCCGCGCCCGGGAGGAAGCCGCAGCCACTCAGCACTACGGAGGATACGAGCGCGACGGCTCCGGCCAGCATGCGGTTCTTCACGTGGTCACCTTCTGCGAAACGGCACGACGGAACAGGACCCGGTGTGGGGGACTGCGGGCGGCGCTCGCACGGGCGTGTGGCTGGATTTTGGTATGGACCAATGGGTAGGTCAAGGGCCGGTCAAAGGCCGATCACCGAACCCGATCCCTCGCGCACCGCTCCCGGGTGAGGCACCGTGGAGGCACGAGAGGAGACATAAGATGTCCAATCACACGTATCGGGTCACTGAAATCGTAGGAACCTCCGAGGAAGGCATCGATGCCGCGATCCGCAACGGCATCGCGAGGGCTTCGGAAACTTTGCACAATCTCGATTGGTTCGAGATGACACAGGTGCGCGGGCATATCGAGGACGGGCGGATCGCGCACTACCAGGTGGGCCTGAAGGTGGGCTTCCGACTCGACGAAGGCACCTGATCAGGTACGCCCCTCGCGTTCCTGCGCGTCCTCGAGTACGGGTGAGGGCGTCGCCCAACGGGCTCGCACCACCGTGAATCCGGCCGTCTCGGCCGCGTCACAGACCAGTTCGTCGTCGTCGACGAGGACCCGGACGTCACGCTCCCGGCCCAGCCGCTTCAGGATTTCCAGCTTGGTGCGGCGGGCCGGCCGCCGGTCGCCGTTGCGCCGCATGTACACGCGCCCCTCCGGCAGCCCCTGCAGCGCCAGCCAGGCCAGCGTGTCGCGGCGGCACCGTTCCGGGCGGCCCGTCAGATACACGATTTCGCAGTCCTGCGCACCGGCCAGTGCCAGCCGGACGCCTACCTCCAATGGCGGATCGTCGACGGCGGCGGAGAAGAACGCCTCCCAGTTGCGCCGGGCACCCTCCAGGAAATGCTGCCGGTGCGCGGTGTCCGCGAGCGTGCCGTCCAGATCGAATACGGCCAGCGGCCGAGCGTCGTCTTTCACAAGCGTGAGCGTAGGACGGCCGGCGCGCCGGGGAATCCCCAGGGAGCGCACACGTTGAACCATGCGTGAGCTCTGTGATCGCACGCACCCGTTTCTCCGTCCAGGACCGCTCCCGTACGCGCGAGGGGCACGACAGCGCGCAGGCGCTGCGGGACACCGTACGGCTGGCCGGTACGGCCGAGGCGCTCGGCTATCACCGTTTCTGGGTCTCCGAGCACCACAGCGTGCCCGGCGTCGCCGGTTCGGCGCCGACCGTGCTCGCCGCGGCCGTCGCGGCCGCCACCTCCACCATCCGGGTGGGTACCGGTGGAGTGATGCTGCCCAATCACCAGCCCCTCGTCGTGGCGGAGCAGTTCGGGGTGCTCGCCTCCCTGTTCCCCGGGCGGATCGACATGGGCCTGGGCCGGTCGGTGGGCTTCACGGACGGCATCCGCAGGGCGCTGGGCCGCGACAAGGAGGACGCCGACGACTTCGCCGTACAGCTCGCCGAGTTGCTCGGCTGGCTGGACGGCACCCAGGGGACGTACCCGCAGGTGCACGCCCATCCCGCCGAGGGCCTGCGCATACCGCCGTACGTCCTGGCGACGGGCGAGGGTGCAGCCATCGCCGCCGCGGCGGGTCTCCCGCTGGTCGTGGGCGACATGCGCGGCCGGGAGAAGCTCGTGCACGCCGTCGAGGGCTACCGCAGGGACTTCCGGCCGTCCGCCTGGTCGGCCGCCCCCTATGTCGTCGTGGCGGGCACGGTCGCCGTCGCAGGGACCGCGGAGGAAGCCCGGCGGCTGCTCGTCCCGGAGGCCTGGTCCATGGCGTACTCGCGGACGCACGGCTCCTTTCCGCCGCTCGCCCCGGCCGAGCGGATCGAGGAGCTGACGATGACCGCGAAGGAGCGGGGGTTCTACGAGAGCGGGCTGCGGGGGCACGTGGCCGGCACGGAGGAGCAGGTCGCCGCGGAACTCGAGGTGGTCATCAAGGAGACCGGGGCGGACGAAGTGCTGGTCACCACCAGTTCGTACGACCGTGAGGGCGTAGTGGACTCGTTGCGCCGGCTGGCGCGGCTCGCAGGTCTGACCGGCGCGTGAATCCGCGTCTCCTGACCCCTCTCACCACCTAGAATCAACCGTTTATCCCGTTTGCCGATCGGTTCGGAGCCGCGCCCATGCACACCCCCCACGATCCGTATGTCCGGGTGCGCGGCGCCCGTGAGCACAACCTTCAGGACGTTCATGTCGATATCCCGCGCGACACCCTCACCGTTTTCACCGGTGTCTCGGGTTCCGGCAAGTCCTCGCTCGCCTTCGGGACGATCTACGCGGAGGCCCAGCGCCGGTACTTCGAGTCCGTCGCCCCGTACGCCCGGCGGCTGATCCACCAGGTGGGCGCTCCCGATGTCGGTGAGATCACCGGGCTGCCGCCCGCCGTCTCGCTGGAGCAACGCCGTTCGGCGCCGGGATCGCGCTCGTCGGTCGGCACAGTCACCACTCTGTCGAACTCGCTGCGCATGCTGTTCTCCCGGGCCGGTGACTATCCGCCGGGCTCCGAGCGGCTCGATTCCGACGCGTTCTCGCCGAACACGGCCGCCGGGGCGTGCCCCGAGTGCCACGGGATCGGCCGTATCCACCGCACCACCGAGGAACTGCTCGTCCCCGATCCCTCCCTGTCGATCCGGGACGGTGCCATCGCCGCCTGGCCGGGCGCCTGGCAGGGCAAGAATCTGCGCGATGTGCTGGACGCACTGGGCTACGACGTGGACCGGCCGTGGCGGGAACTGGCCCCGCAGGACCGGGAGTGGATTCTCTTCACGGACGAACAGCCGGTGGTGACGGTCCATCCGGTACGGGACGCGAACCGCATCCAACGCCCTTACCAGGGTACGTACATGAGCGCGCGGCGCTATGTGATGCACACCTTCGCCGACTCCCGGAGCAGGACGCTGCGTGCGAAGGCCGAGCTCTTCCTGACCAGTGCGCCCTGCCCGGTCTGCGGGGGCAGCCGGCTGCGGCCCGAAGCGATGGCCGTCACCTTCGCCGGACATACGATCGCCGAACTCGCCGCGCTGCCCCTCTCCGCTCTCGCCGCGGTGCTCCACCGGGCGGGCGGAGGCGAGACGGCACACGTGCTGACGGCCGATCTCCTGGCCCGGATCGGGACGGTCACGGAGCTGGGTCTCGGCTATCTCAGTCTCGACCGTACGGCCCCCACGCTGTCCTCCGGCGAGTTGCAGCGCCTCCGGCTCGCCACGCAGCTGCGGTCGGGGCTCTTCGGGGTGGTGTACGTGCTCGACGAGCCCTCGGCCGGGCTGCATCCGGCGGACACCGAGTCGCTGCTCACCGTCCTCGGACGGCTGAAGGATTCCGGCAACACCGTGTTCGTCGTGGAGCACCAGCTCGATGTGGTGCGGCAGGCGGACTGGCTGGTCGATGTGGGGCCGCTGGCGGGTGAGCACGGCGGCCGGGTGCTGCACAGCGGACCTCCGGCCGGGCTCGCGGACGTGGCCGAGTCCGCGACCCGCCGGTTCCTCTTCGACGAGGACCCGGCTCCCGCGCGGGAGCCCCGTACGCCCTCAGGGTGGCTGAAACTGAACGGGGTCGACCAGCACAATGTGCGCGGTGTCGACGCCGCCTTCCCGCTCGGGGTGTTCACGGCGGTGACCGGAGTCTCCGGGTCGGGCAAGTCCACGCTGGTCGGTCAGGTCCTGGCCGGGGTGCTCGCCGACCGGCAGGCGTCGGGCACCGCGGACCTCCCCGGCATCCCGGAGACGGAGGGCTGCGCGTCGGCGGAGGGACTGGAGGCGGTGGACCGCCTGGTCCAGGTCGACCAGAAGCCGATCGGACGCACGCCACGTTCCAATCTGGCCACGTACACGGGGCTCTTCGATGTCGTACGGAAGCTGTTCGCCGAGTCGGAAACAGCGCGGGAACGGGGCTACAAGGCGGGCCGGTTCTCGTTCAACGTGACGGGCGGCCGGTGCGAGACCTGCCAGGGCGAGGGCTTCGTCTCGGTGGAACTCCTCTTCCTGCCCAGTACGTACGCGCCCTGCCCGGACTGCCATGGCGCGCGCTACAACCCGCAGACCCTGGACGTCACCCTGAGCGGCCTCACGATCGCTCAGGTGCTGGATCTGACCGTGGAGTCGGCGGCCGCGTTCTTCGCCGGGACTCCGGCTGCCGAGCGCAGCCTGCGCACACTGCTCGATGTGGGGCTCGGCTATCTGCGGCTCGGCCAGCCCGCGACGGAGCTGTCCGGCGGCGAGGCCCAGCGCATCAAACTCGCCACCGAACTCCAGCGCACCCGTCGCGGCCACACGCTGTATCTGCTCGACGAGCCGACCACCGGGCTGCATCCCGCCGATGTCGAGGTGCTGATGCGGCAGTTGCACGGCCTGGTCGACGCCCGCAACACGGTGGTGGTCGTCGAGCACGACATGGCCGTGGTGGCGGGCGCCGACTGGGTGATCGACCTGGGACCCGGCGGCGGCGACCAGGGCGGCCGGCTCGTCGCCGAGGGCACGCCGGCGGAGGTCGCGCGGGCGGGCGGGAGCCGTACGGCGCCGTATCTCTCGCGGGCCCTGGGGGCGTGACCGGAAGGTCCACCGGGCCGTCCGGTCACCGATGCCGACCATGGAACATGGGAATCACCGTGACCCGGCCCTGAGAGAGGACACACCCGTGGGCATCTACGTGTCGGTCAGAGGATGGTTGGAGTGCGACGAGAGGCAACTCGCCGCCGCCCAAGAGATCATCTCGTCCCACCACGACGATCACTACTCCAACGGATGGGGCACGCCTCGCCAGCACGTCAACTGGACCCACTACCTCTTCTACGGCGCCGACCTCCGGCAGTCGGCCCTGGACCGGCTCGTCGACCAGGTCGGAGAGATCGCGCGGATCCCGGCTTCCGATGACGACGGAGACCGCATCAGGGGCCTGTTCCTCGCCAGCCACGAAGTCGACGGCACGACTGAATGGCAGGTCCGCGAGGGCCACCTCTTCGTCTCCCCGGGCAACGCCAGACACCGGTACCTCGACGGATAGCCCGAAGCCCGTCCGGCGATTGAGGACAAGAGACGGTCATTGCTACCGCCGGACCTTGCGGGTTGCGCGGAGCCACTCCTTGTTCATTGCGGCGATCGATGGCAGCGGGATGCCCTTGGGGCAGGCCGTGGCACACTCCCCCGTCAGGGTGCAGCCGCCGAAGCCCTCCTCGTCCATGGTGGCCACCATGTCGAGGACCCGGGTCTCGCGCTCGGGTGCGCCCTGGGGCAGCACGTTGAGGTGGTTGATCTTCGCCGAGGTGAAGAGCATCGCCGAGCCGTTGGGGCAGGCCGCCACGCAGGCGCCGCAGCCGATGCACTCCGCGTGTTCGAACGCGAAGTCGGCGTCCGGCTTGGGCACGGGGGTCGCGTGTGCGTCGGGTGCGGTGCCGGTCGGGGCGGAGATGTAGCCGCCTGACTGGATGATCCGGTCGAAGGCCGAGCGGTCCACGACCAGGTCCTTGACGACCGGGAAGGAGGCGGCCCGCCACGGCTCGACGTCGATCGTCTGGCCGTCCTGGAAGGACCGCATGTGGAGCTGGCAGGTGGTGGTGCGCTCCGGGCCGTGGGCATCGCCGTTGATGACGAGGCTGCAGGCGCCGCAGATGCCCTCGCGGCAGTCGTGGTCGAAGGCGACGGGCTCGTCCCCGTCGAGGATGAGCTCCTCGTTGAGGGTGTCGAGCATCTCCAGGAACGACATGTCCGGGGAGATGCCGTCGACTTCGTAGGTGGCCATGGCGCCGGGCTCTTCGGCGTTCTGCTGGCGCCAGACGCGCAGGGTGAGCTTCATGCGTAGCTCCGCTGAGTGGGGTGGACGTACTCGAAGACGAGGTCTTCCTTGTGCAGGACGGGGGCGTCGCCCGTGCCCGAGAACTCCCAGGCGGCGACGTACGAGAACTCCTCGTCCCGGCGGGCGGCTTCGCCCTCGGGGGTCTGTGATTCCTCGCGGAAGTGGCCGCCGCAGGATTCGGCGCGGTGCAGGGCGTCGAGGCACATGAGCTCGGCGAGCTCCAGGTAGTCGACGATGCGATTGGCCTTCTCCAGCGACTGGTTGAACTGCTCGCCGGTGCCGGGCACCTTGATGCGCCGCCAGAACTCCTCCCGGATCTGCGGGAGTCGGTCGAGCGCCTTGCGCAGCCCTTCCTCGGTGCGGCCCATGCCGCAGAACTCCCACATGAGTTCACCGATCTCCCGGTGGAAGGAGTCGGGGGTGCGGTCGCCGTCGACGCAGAGGAGGAGGTTGATCCGGTCCTCGGTCTCGGCGATCGTCGCCGCGACGGCCGGGTGGGTGGCGTCGACCTCGTCGGTGTGCGGGTTGCGGGCCAGGTAGTCGTTGATCGTGGACGGCAGGACGAAGTAGCCGTCGGCGAGACCCTGCATCAGCGCCGAGGCACCGAGGCGGTTGGCGCCGTGGTCGGAGAAGTTCGCCTCGCCGATCGCGAAGAGGCCGGGGACGGTGGTCTGGAGGTCGTAGTCGACCCAGAGTCCGCCCATCGTGTAGTGCACGGCCGGGTAGATCCGCATGGGTGTCTCGTACGGATTCTCCGCGGTGATCTGCGCGTACATGTCGAAGAGGTTGCCGTACTTCTCCTCGACCTTCGCCTTTCCCATACGGGCGATGGCGTCGGCGAAGTCGAGGTAGACGCCCTGGCCGCCGGGGCCGACCCCGCGGCCCTCGTCGCAGACGTTCTTCGCGGCTCGGGAGGCGATGTCACGGGGCACGAGGTTGCCGAAGGCGGGGTAGATGCGCTCCAGGTAGTAGTCGCGCTCGTCCTCGGGGATCTCCTTGGCGGGCCGTTCGTCGCGCTTCGCCTTCGGCACCCAGATGCGGCCGTCGTTGCGCAGCGACTCGCTCATCAGCGTCAGCTTGGACTGGTGGTCACCGGTGCGCGGGATGCAGGTGGGGTGGATCTGGGTGAAGCATGGGTTGGCGAAGTACGCGCCGCGGCGGTGGGCGCGCCAGATGGCGGTGACGTTGGAGTTCATGGCGTTCGTCGACAGATAGAAGACGTTGCCGTATCCCCCGCTGGCCAGGACGACGGCGTCGGCGAAGTACGTGTCGATCTTTCCGGTGATCAGATCGCGGGCGACGATGCCGCGGGCCTTTCCGTCGACGACGATCAGGTCGAGCATCTCCGTACGGGCATGGAGTTCGACGTTGCCCGCGGCGATCTGCCGGGCGAGTGCCTGGTAGGCGCCGAGGAGGAGTTGCTGTCCGGTCTGGCCGCGGGCGTAGAAGGTGCGGGAGACCTGGACGCCGCCGAAGGAACGGTTGTCGAGCAGTCCGCCGTACTCGCGGGCGAAGGGCACACCCTGGGCGACGCACTGGTCGATGATCTCGACGGAGATCTGGGCGAGCCGGTGAACGTTGGACTCGCGGGCGCGGAAGTCGCCGCCCTTCACGGTGTCGTAGAAGAGCCGGTGCACGGAGTCGCCGTCGTTGCGGTAGTTCTTCGCGGCGTTGATGCCGCCCTGGGCGGCGACGGAGTGGGCGCGGCGGGGCGAGTCCTGGAAGCAGAACTGGACGACGTGGTAGCCCTGTTCGGCGAGCGTGGCGCCGGCCGAGCCGCCGGCGAGGCCGGTGCCGACGACGATGACGGTGTGCTTGCGGCGGTTGGCCGGGTTGACCAGCTTGGCCTCGAAGCGGCGGGTGTCCCAGCGGTCGGCGACGGGGCCGGTGGGGGCCTTCTCGTCGACGAGGGGCGCGCCCGTCCCGTACTGCGTGTAGTCGCTCATATCAGCTCACCACTCCGGTCATGACAGCGACGGGCACGGCGATGAATCCCGCCGTCAGCACCAGCGCGAGGGCGTTGGCCGTCGTCTTGAGGACGCGGTCGCGGGTCGCGCTGCCCACGCCGAGGGTCTGCGCGGCGCTCCAGAACCCGTGCTGGACGTGCAGGCCGAGGGCGAGCATCGCGACGATGTAGATGGCGTTGCCGTACCAGGTCGAGAAGGTGTCGATGACGTTCTGGTACGGGCGTCCGGACTGGAATCCTCCCGGGTGCACCGTGCCGGTGGTCAGGTCGAGGATGTGCCAGACGATGAACAGCGCGAGGATGATCCCGCCCCAGCGCATGGTGCGCGTGGCATAGCTCGCGCGCGGCTTCTTGTGGACGTACTTGCTGGGGCGGGCCTTGATGTCGCGGCGGCTCAGCTGGTACGCGGACACCGCGTGCAGGACCACGGCGGCTACCAGCCCCACCCGGACGAGCCACAGCGCCCACTCGTAGTGGAGGAAGGGCTCGCCCATGGTACGCAGCCAGTGGGCGTAGTGGTTGAACTCCCCGGACCCGAAGAAGATCTTCAGGTTGCCGATCATGTGGACGACCAAGTAGAGGAGCATGACCAGGCCGCTCACAGCCATGATCGCTTTCTTGCCGACGGTTGAGTCCCAGAGCGTGCGCGTCATGGACGGCCGCCGGTCCGTCCGCGTTGCCAATGCCATGGACACGACGCTAGGGCCGGAGGGCCTCATCAGTCCAAGACATGGAATGGGTCATCTCCATAGCCTGCCCCTATCGCGGGAGGCTATCGTCGGCTCATGCAGTTCCAACAGCTCGCCTACTTCGTCGCCGTGGCCGAGGCCCGGCACTTCACCCGCGCCGCCGAGGAGGTCCATGTCTCGCAGCCCTCGCTCTCCCAGCAGATCAAGGCACTGGAGAGTGAGCTCGGCGCCGAGCTGTTCAGCCGGGCCCGGGGCAACATCACGCTGACCGACGCCGGCGAGGCGCTGCTGCCACTGGCCCGCCGGATCCTCGCCGACGCCGATACGGCGCGGCACGAGGTGCAGGAGCTGGTCCAGCTGCGCCGGGGGCGCATCAGGCTCGGTGCCACGCCCAGCCTCTGCACCGGTCTGCTGCCCGACGTGCTGCGGGCCTTCCACGATCTGCACCCCGGGATTCAGCTGCTGCTGGAGGAGGGCGGCTCGCACGACCTCGTACGGCAGCTGGCGCGTGGGGCGCTGGATCTCGCGCTCGTCGTGCTCCCCCTGCCGGCCGCGTCGCCCGCGCTGACCACGGTGGAGCTGCTGCACGAGGACCTGGTCGTGGTGTCGTCGGCTGCTGGGCCCGCGCCGGGGCGGAAGGGGCGGGTACGGATCGCCGATCTCCAGGGCGAGCCGCTGGTGATGTTCCGGCACGGCTACGACCTGCGGGAGCTGACCGTCGCCGCGTGCCGGGCCGAGGGCTTCGATCCGTCGTTCACGGTGGAGGGCGGCGAGATGGACGCGGTCCTCGGCTTCGTACGGGCGGGGCTCGGCGTGGCGGTGGTGCCGAGCATGGTCGCGAACCGGGCCGGGCACGATCTGCGGACGACGCCGTTGGCGTCGCCGGGGCTGCGGCGGACGATCGCGCTGGCCCACCGCAGTGACGTGGCGCCGCCGCGGGCTGCGCGGGAGCTGCAGAGGGTGTTGTTGGAGCGGGGGCGGGGCGGCGCGTGAGGGTGTGCGGCGCCGCCGCCCCCGTGTGTCCTCAATCGCCGGACTGGCTTGATGTGCCGGACCAGGGCCTTGCCTCACCCGGGTCCGGCTTTGTCCTCAATCGCCGGACGGGCTGATAGGCGCCCCGGACAGGCTTGGCTTCGCCCTATGAGCAGGGGCAAAACCAAGCCCGTCCGGCGATTGAGGACGTCCCCTCACACCGCGTCGGCCAGGAGCAAGGTGTGGATGCGGTCCGGGGCGCCCGGGCGGGCGTAGTACCAGCCCTGGGCCGTGTCGCAGCCGAGCTGCCGGAGCTGCTCCGCCTGGGCGCCGGTCTCCACGCCCTCCACTGTCACGGCCAGATTCAGGCTGTGGGCGAGCGAGACGATCCCCTCGACGATCTTCAGGTCGACCGGGTCGGCCGGGTGCTGCTGCATGCCCTGCGTGAACGAACGGTCGAGCTTGAGCACGCTCACCGGCAGCCGCCGGAGATTCGCCAGGTTCGAATAGCCCGTACCGAAGTCGTCGAGCGCTATATCGACGCCCATCTCCGCGAGTTGCCGCAGCGGCTTGAGGAGATCGTCGTCGGCGCCGATCAGCGCCGACTCGGTGACCTCCAGGCAGAGCGCGCCCGGCTCGAGACCGGAACGCTCCAGTACGTCCACCGTCTCGGCGACCAGCCGGGGGTGGTGCAACTGGGTCGGCGAGAGGTTGACGTTGATCCGCAGCGGGCCGCCGTCACTGTGCCGTTCCTGCCAGAAGTTGGCCTGCTTCACGGACTCCTCCAGCACCCACCGCCCCAACGGCACGATGAGACCGGTGTGTTCGGCGAGCGGAATGAAGCGGTCGGGGCCGAGCACACCGTGCTGCGGATGGCACCACCGCACCAGCGCCTCCGCGCCGTGCACGCTGCCGTCGCCGAGGTGCACCAGGGGCTGGTACTCGATGAAGAACTCGCCCCGGTCCAGCGCCGCAGGCAGCGCGGTGGTCAGCCCGTGCCGGGTGATCGCTCGGGCGTCGGCCTCCGCGTCCGCGAGCTCGAAGCGGTTGCCGCCGGCCGACTTGGCCCGGTACATCGTGATGTCGGCGCTGCGCAGCACCTCGGCGGCGGTACGTGCACCGGCGGCCGGTCCTTCGACCACGCCGATGGAGCCCCGTACGGTCAGCTCGCGGCCGTCGAGCCGGATCGGCGTGGCCAGCACCCCGAGGATCCGGCAGGCCAGCTCGTCGATCTCGTCCTCGGTGTGCGGCCCGGTGGTCAGGGCCACGAACTCGTCGCCGCCGAGCCGCGCCACCATCTCGCCCGGTGCGGTCGCACAGCTCTGCAGCCGGTCCGCGACCTCGACGAGCAGCCGGTCCCCCGCCGCGTGGCCCAGACTGTCGTTGATCGCCTTGAAGCCGTCGAGGTCGAGGTAGCAGAGCCCGAAGCGGGTTCCGCCCTTCGCCGCGAGCGTCTTCTCCAGCCGCTCGAAGAACAGGGTCCGGTTGGGCAGCCCGGTGAGCGCGTCATGGGTGGCCTCGTAGCGCAGCCGCAGGTTGAGCAGCCGGCGCTCGGTGGTGTCCTCCATGAGCGCGAGCTGGTATTCGGGCCGGCCCTCGGAGTCGCGCAGCAGCGACACCGTGAGGTTGGTCCACAGGACGGTGCCGTCGTTGCGGTAGTAGGGCTTCTCGACGTGATAGTGCTCGCGTTCGCCGCGTACCAGCTCGTTGTAGTACTTCCACACGTGCGGTGAGTCCTCGGGGTGGACCCACTCGTTCACCTTGTGGCTGCGGACGTGGTGTTCGAGGCCGCCGAACATCCGGGTGAGGGTGTCGTTGACCTCCAGGATGTTGCCGTCCAGGTCCGCGATACCGATGCCGATCGCCGCGTCCTTGAACACGGCGCGGAACCGTGCCTCGGTCGCGTGCAGGGCGTGTTCGGCGTGGGAGCGGGCGGTGAACGCCGAGCGGGCGATGGCCTCCTGTTCGGAGAGGGTCCGCTCGCGCAGCGCCAGCGTGAATCCGCCGGCGAGCGCGTGCTGCATCCGCGCGCAGCGGGCCCGGCTGTCCTCGGTCGAGAGCTCCAGCGGTCCGTTGCCTCCGCAGTAGAGCACCAGGTACGAGTCGATGACGCCGAGCGTCGAGCTGAGCGCGTCCGGGTCCGTGCAGTGCGCGGCGACGAGCGCGGCCCCGACCCGGTGTGCGGGCGCCGGGTCGAAGGGCCGTGCGTGCAGGATCTCGTTCAGCTCGCGTGCCAGCGGCAGCAGATGCTGTTCGAACTCCTGGCGTGTCATGGAGGTGGCCGTGGACGGAAAGATCGCCCGGCTCCAGATCGTGGCGAATCTTCGGAGCCGGCCCTCGGGACCGTCCGGTTCCGCGTCCGGGGCTCCGGACGCCTGGGCGGGGATGCTCACGCCTTGCGTCCCACTCCTGCGAAGCCCGAGAAGGCGAACGGGTCTTCCTGGCCCTCCACCACGGGGGTGTCCGGACGCCAGTCGGGCATCGAGACGAGGCCGGGGTCGACCATCTCGTACCCCTCGAAGAAGCGGCTCACCTCGGCGCGTGACCGCATGACGAGCGGGTTGCGGATGGTGCGGTAGACGTCGACCGTGCCGCCCGCCTCGGCCTCGGTGAGCGGTATCCCCTCGTACGAGGCGTGGGTCATGACGAGCAGGCTGCCGGGGGCGAGTGCCTCGCGCAGTTCGGCGACTGCGGCGTACGGGTCGTCGGCGTCCTCGACGAAGTGCAGTACCGCGACGAGGAGCAGCGCGACCGGCTGGTCGAAGTCGAGGAGTCCGGCGATCTCGGGGTTCTTCAGGATGTCCTGGGGGCGGCGCAGATCGGCGGCGGCGATCACGGTGTTCCCGACGCCCTCCAGCACCGCCTGGCTGTGTGCGACGGCGACCGGGTCGTGGTCGACGTACGCCACCTTGGCCCCGGGGTCGGCGGCCTGGGCGACTTCGTGAACATTGCCGAAGGTCGGAATGCCGGAACCGATGTCCAGAAACTGGCTGATGCCCTCAGTTGCGGCGTACTGCACGGCCCGGCGCATAAAGGCGCGATTCGCCTGCATGATCTTGGGAAGGCCCGGCATGAACTCCATGGCCTTACGGGCCGCTTCCCGGTCCACCTCGAAATTGTGCGATCCGCCCAGATAGAAGTCATACATGCGGGACACGCTCGGCACCGAAATGTCAATGCCCTGCGGTGCCCAGGCGGGACGCTCCATCGATGTCTCCAACAAGTCGCCACGGCGATCCGGCCATGTTCATGGTCAGTGTTGACCAGAGGCTACTGATCGACCGCCAAGAGAGCGAGCGGAAACGGAAATTCGCGGTCCGTTATTGGTCACACACCAGGAGCATGTGCGGCGGTCCGTCGCTGCGGGTGAACATTCAGCGACGGACCGGCACACCGGGCGCGCGGATTCTCCTACTTGGGCGCTCCGACCAGTTTCGCGTCGGGCGACACCGCGTACCATGTCCCCCCGACGCCCTGCCCGTTGGTGTCTCCGGGGTTGGCGTCGCCGGAGAAGGTGTAAATCGGCCAGCAGTCGAGCGTCTGTTGCTTGATACCGTCGGGCCGGTCGAAGGTGACAAAGCCCTTCGTGGTGATCCCCTCCACCTCATTCTTCGCCACCGGGTCGACTGCGGGCCACTTCTTGAGGCAGTCACCCGTGCAGGCTGATTTCATGGGCCACGCGGTGTCCTTCTTGAACCGGTAGACCGTCATACCGCGCTTGTCGACGACGATGTCCCCGAGTTTCGGGTCCTTGCGGACCGAAAGCCCCGCGAGGTCCGCAGGCTCCGCTTCGCCGCCCTCTTCGGCGTTCACCGCGGCCTTCTTCCCGTCCGGCGCGGCGGCGAACCACGTCCCGCCGACACCCTGCCCGTTGGCGTCTCCCGGGCCGGTGTCCTTGGCGTACCGGTACATCGGCCAGCCCGCGACGGTGAGTTGCTTTGTCCCGTCGGCGCGCACGACCTCTCCGAGCAGTGCGGCATCGGTGCCTGCGGCGGCCACGGCATTGCCTGCGGGCACGACAGGCCAGGTCTTCGCACACTCGCCCTCGCAATTCGATGCGGGCGGACTCGCGGTGTCCTTGTCGAAGCGATAGAGCGTGAAGCCCGCACTGTCGGTGAGCACCTTGCCCAGACTCTTGCTGTCCCACACGGCGAGCTGCCCGGCCTCCTTGGGCGCGGCGGCTTCCCCTCCGGCCTCCGAGCCGTAGCCGCCGTCGGAGCCGTATCCGCTGTCGGCCGGCTGCTCGCCGGGGACGGCGTTGCCCACGACCTGGCCGTTCGGCGTGGCGGGGCCCTTCTCCTGACCGCACGCCGTCGTCAGCGCGAGCAGGGCCGTCGCCGTCACCGCGAGCGAGGCGTTGCGCCAGGTGTTCATGTCGACTCCCGTTGTCCTTATGCCGGTTGCGACGCGAGTCCGCGTCGTTCATGGCCCTAGGTACGGGCGGCCGGTCCCTCCGTGTTCAACCGGTCGCGCAGAAAGTTTCCCCGCCCGCAAACGCGAACCGAACAAGATCCCCACCATCAGGGGAATGCTCGTCCGCCCTGGCGTGTCCGGCCTCGGCCGGGTCCATGCTCCCGTCGTGTACGGATCTCGCATCGGGCGGCTCTCGGCAGCCGCCGCCCTCGTATGGCTGTGCGCGGTGCCCGTGCCCGCGACCGGTGACAGTTGCGCGGTCGCCTCCATCGGGCAGGGCGACGGCAGTTCGTCGGTCGCCGTGGCGGGCGGGGGGAGTTGCACGGCGGTCTCGGAACCGCCACCGCCACCGCCACCGCCTCCTCCACCGCCCCCGGAACCACCGCCACCCCCTCCTCCGGAGCCGCCACCACCGCCTCCGCCGCCCGCTCCCCCGCCTCCACCGGCCCCGGAGCCACCACCGCCGCCTCCTCCCCCGCCGCCCCCGCCCCCGGCCCCCGCGCCGCCGGAACCGGAACCCTCGCCGCCGCCCCCGTCCGCACGCCCTGAGCCCCCGCCGCCCAAGCCGGTGGCGATCCCCACCTACCGCAAGGCCACCCGTAAAGCACCGCGCAGCGGCCCGTCCCTGGTCTCGCTCACCCTGCTGATCACCGCACCCGCGGTATTCGCCGTCGCCGTCCTGCGTCCGCGCTCGTCCCGTTGATCCACGGAGATACCCATGTCGGAATGGCTTGTTCTGACCATTGCCATGGCCTCGGCCTGCGCTGTTGTCCTCACCATCGCGGTCCTCAACAACCGGCGTATCGGCGAGGACGACGACCCGTCCGAGACACCGGACGTCATCGAGTACATGACGATGATGATCGGCGTGGTGTACGCGATCGTGCTCGGCCTCGCTATCGCGGGCGTCTGGGAGGGGCGCAGCGCGGCCCAGGAGTCCGTACGCCTGGAGGCCCAGGCCCTGCACGAAGTGAGCGCACGGTCCTCCGTCTATCCGGTCGAGGTCCGCGACCGTATCCGCACCGATGTCGATGCCTATGTCACCTATGTGGTCGTCGACGAGTGGAAGGCCATGACCGAGACGGGGAGCCTCACCGAGCGGGGCACCCAGCTGCTGGACCGCGTACGGGCCGATGTCACGGACTACCGGCCGAAGACCGACCACGAGGGGCAGGCGTATCAGCCACTGGTGGACCAGGTGGCCGCGGCCGATGACGCACGCGGCTCCCGGGGGCAGAGCGCGGGCGCGACGATGCCCGGGGTGGTGTGGTTCGGCCTGATCACCGGAGCGATGGTCACGGTGGGGCTGATCTTCACGCTGCAGATCCGCAGAACGTTCCGCGAACTGTTGCTCGCGGGCCTCTTCAGCGTGCTGATCGCCTTCCTGCTCTTCCTGATCTGGGACTTCGACTCACCCTTCGGACGGGGCATCTCGGCCACCACCGCACCGTTCGTCGATCTGTTCCCGCACGCCACCGGCGGATAGCCGCCAGGCCGCCGACGCGCCCCCGGCCGACACCTCTCCGGTGCGCCGGCCGGGGGACAAGGCTGCCCCATTCGCCGGACCCCGATCGCGGGCGGTATGAGCCACTTCTAGCGTTTCGGGCATCGAGGTGCATTTCTGCTGTTTTGTGGAACCGTTCCGCAACTGCTCCTCGGGGACCCGGAGGATTCACCATGCGCGCGATACGTGTCGCACCCGTTGCCCTGCTCGGATCCGTCGCTCTCTCCCTGACGGCTCCGGCCACGGCCGCATACGCCGTTTCGGACAGCACGACCAAGCCCTTCACCCCGTCGGTCACCCCCTCGGCGATCGCGCCGGGCGGCCAGGTCACCCTGGGCGCCATGGGGTGCGATCGGGCCGCGACTGCATCGTCGGGCGTGTTCGACACGACGACGATCCCCAGTGGGCAGTCGGCCACGGCCACGGTCGACTGGGACGCCAAGCGGGGTGCCGTCTACCAGGTGACGTTCAACTGCGGCGGCACCGTACGAATGGCCAGCCTGACCATCACCGGCGGCGCGACTAGCACACCTACGAGAACGCCCACGACGACTCCGACCGCCACTTCCACCGCGCTCGCCCCCAGTGGTGTGCAGGGTGGTCTGGGTGGCAGCGTCGACGGCATCGACGCCGGCGAGATCGCTGCGGGTACCGCCCTGGTGCTCGCTGCCGCAGGCGGCACCGTGTATGTCATGCGCAGGCGGCGAGGCAGCCACTGACCGGCATGAACCGCCGGACGCACGACAGTCGCCCCGAGTCCTGATCCAGGACTCGGGGCGACAGTTGTATCGGGCCGGGCGGGAGGTTCGACGCCTTAGACCGCCGCATGGCCGGTCCGTCGACGGCGGACGATGAAGACGGCGCCGCCGATGGCCGAGGCGGCCACCAGTCCACCACCGATCTGCATCTCGATCGAGTTCGGCCCCATGGAGCCGCCGAGACCACCCTGAGCGCCCTGACCGGCGAGCACAGTGAACCTGTGCGTGGCGATCACATCGCTGTCATTGCACTTCACCGACAGGTTGTACTGCCCAGGGGTCGCGCTGTCCCGGATGCGCGCGGTGGCGAACCCCGTCCGGCCCTCCGACAGCCGCACCGTCGGGAATGCGTTCGACGAAACCTCGCCGCCCGCGCGACCACAGCCCTCTGCGCTGACCTGCAAGGTGGCGCCCTGGTGGACCGAGGACGGGTTGACGGTGACATTGGTCGGGCCTCTGCCCTGACTGCCACCCGCGGCAGCCAGCGGGGCAGCCAGCCCGATGGTCACGAAAGCGGTCGCGGTGACCGCGAAAGCGCGTGAAGCACGCATCGTTGAACCTCCAGCGGGAAGCGCCCCGGAGTCATGTCCTCCGGGATGGATCGATGGATACGCGTCCCACGACGAACACTCACCAGATCTTCCGGTTGTCGCACTTCGGCACTGCTCCACCCTGGTGAGCCGACACGCCGTGCGGAGACCCCCGAACCTGACGGAGCCGCAGGTCACAGACTGTCAGAAGTATTATCTGCTCATTACTCCGAAGAGTCCGATCCGGGGCCGCCCGGGGTGAACGCCGCGGCGGCTGCGCATCCGGCCGCCACCCGTTCGCCCTTCCCTGATCGCCGCCACCGCGCCCCGCACTTAGCGTTCCAATCGTCGCGACGAAGGGAGAACCATGGGCCGGGACCACTGGGGAGCCAAGCGGACCAGACGCGCGCCGTGGGGAGCGATCGCCCTGGTGCTGCTCACGGGCCTCGCCCTCATGCGGAACGGCACCGATATCGCCGCGGGGCCACCGCAGCCCGCTGCGGCCGCCTCGCTGAAGGAACGTCAGGACCCCGCGGCGGCGCCACTCGTAAGCGAGCCCGTCCAGCCGCTGCCGTACGCGCCCGCCGCCCGCGTGAAGATCGGCTCGATCCAAGTGGACGCACCGATGATCGATGTGAACCTGGGCCCGGACGGCTGGATCGAGGCACCTCCCCCGCAGGACCCCAACCTCGCGGGCTGGTACCAGAACGGCATCTCGCCCGGCCAGCGGGGCACCGCCGTGGTCGTCGGCCATGTCGACAACATGTCCGGGCCGGCCGTCTTCTACGGGCTGGGCTCGACCGAGAAGGGGCAGCACATCGAGGTGACCCGCTACGACGGCCGGGTCGCTGTGTTCGAGGTGTACGGGGTCGACGTCTTCGCCAAGAACGACTTCCCCGGAGCCCGGGTGTACGGGGACACGGGCCATGCGGAGCTCCGGGTCATCACCTGTGGCGGCGGCTACTCCAAGGCCGGCGGGTACGACGGGAACGTGGTCGTCTTCGCCCGGATGGTCGCGACGCGCTGAATGGTACGAGCGCGCGGCGGCCGCCGCCGCGCGCTCACCTGCCGCCCTGCGCTCACCTGCGGAGCGGAACCGTGATGCGGTAGCCGTCGGCGAGCAGTTCGGGCAGATACCGGCGCAGAGCGGCGACGCTCTGCGAACGGTCACCGCCCGAGTCGTGGGACAGCACCACGACGCCGGGTGCCGCACCGTCCAGGACCCGGCTGACGATGATGTCGGTGCCCGGCGCGGTCCAGTCGAGGGTGTCGACGGTCCAGGCCAGGGGTTCCATGCCCAGGGCTGCGCTGATCTCGAACGAGTTACGGTTCCATGCCCCGTACGGCGCCCGGTACCAGAGCGGCGCTTCGCCGAGCGTCTTCTCGACGATGTCGCTGGTACGGCCCAGCTCGTCGCGGATACCGGCCCGGGACAGCCCGGTGATCAGCGGGTGGGACCAGGAGTGGTTGGCGACGATATGCCCGTCGGCCGCCATCTCGCGCAGCAGGTCCTGGTTGTCGACGGCCATCTCGCCGCAGACGAAGAACATCGCACGGACCCGGTGCTCGCGCAGGGTGGCCAGGATGCCCGGGGTGTACCGGGGATCGGGGCCGTCGTCGAAGCTGAGCACCATGGAACGCCCGAGGTCCGGCAGCTCCTCCAGCGGCCTCGTGCGAACGGCCGGCGCCGGTCTTCGGAACCGGGGCGGCGTGTGGGCCGTCATGGGCTGGAGGCGGTACGTCGAGGGCCTCGCCCGTGCTTGTGCGGGCGGCGCTGCGGCTCCCGCGGGCAGCGCGCCACCGGGGCGGACGGGCGTGGCGGCGGGGTCCGCGGCGATCAGGTGCACGGCGGTGGCGGCTCCGAGACCGAGGGCGAGCCGGAGCAGTGTGCGTCGTTCCAGGGGCTGCTGATCGGATTTCATGACCAACTGCTCGCACGGCTGTCCACCCGCTCGCACCCCCGACACCGTGAGCGAGTCGTTTTGCACCCGATGGGACCAGCGAACCACCGCTGACCGGCGGCCCTTCGGGGGCTGCGGTGCGACCAGGAGAGGCTCCCGCGAGGGGAGCCGATAGCCTCACTGCCGTGACAGACCAGCAACGCCATCAGTTCGAACGTGGCACTGACGGCCCCAAAGTGATCGTCGCGGGCATCGACGGATCCGAGTCCTCCATGCGCGCCGCCGCCTACGCGGCCGGACTGGCCCGACGGCAGAACGCCATGCTCGCCCTCGTCTACGTCCAGCCGGTGATGCCCGCCGGGGCGGCGTTCGGGGCGCCGGTCGCCGAAGTCACCGGCGAGGTCGCGGAGAGCCTGGTGAACGAGATCCGCGAGTCGACGGAGCGGCTCAAGGACATATGGAACGTGCGGTGGGAGTTCCACACCTTCCGCGGCGATCCGTACAACGGTCTTGTCAGCGCGGCCGACGAGCTGAAGGCGGACGCCGTCGTGGTCGGGGCGTCGGAGTCGGCCGGGCACCGGTTCATCGGTTCGGTGGCCGTCCGGCTGGTGAAGGCCGGCCGCTGGCCGGTCACCGTCGTCCCGTAACGGCATACGGCGCCGGGGCGGCGCGGGCGGCCCGCCGGTAGCGAGCGCTCGCGCCGCCGTTCCTCACGCGCTCTGCTCGATCGACTTCTGGAACTCCCCGGCCATGCGGTCCAGGCCCTTGGAGTGCCACTCGGACCAGAACGGCTTCCACTCGCTGATCTTCTTGCGGCCGCTGACGATGTCGTTGACCAGGTCGGTGGCCTCGGTGGACATCCGTCCGTAGTGCTCGGTGTACGCGTCGGAGTAGTGCCCGACGGTCGGGTTGGCTATCGCCGTCTCGGTGAGCTTCTGCTCGACCTCGTAGATCGTCTGCACGTCCTGCGGCCCCTGGGTGCCGGGGAAGAGCGAGGGCTGGAGCACGAAGGGGGCGATCGTGGCGGTGGACAGGCCGCTGTGGAGCCCTTCGACCTGTTGTTTGCCCTTCTTCGTACGCTGCGGGAAGCCCTTGGCGTCGTAGGTGAAGTCGACTCCCTCCGTACCGAACTCGACGAACTCGCGCTCCTTCGTTCCGTACGGCGCGGCCAGGTAGTCGAGGAGGCCGAGCAGCATGCGTACGCGCTTCTCGTCGCCCTTCTTGATGGCCGTGTAACCGATCGTGCCCAGGTGGTAGTGGTGGTTGGGCTGCCCACCCCCGGCGGCGAACGGAATCATGATCTCGGCGCCGAGCGACGGGTCATTGGTACGGAGGTTGGCGCGGCCGCCCGAGGGGTTGGCGAACACCACGGCACCGATGGTGCCCTGGGCCATCTTCAGATAGGCGTCGGCCATCTTCGGGTTGCCCGGATAGAAGACGCCGGCCTTCTTGAGCCCGAGGACGAAGTTCAGGGCCTCCATGTACTCGTCGGTCTCCTGGAACCAGGTGAGCGAACCGTCCTTGTTCAGCCGCCACTTGTTGGGGGCCCCGTAACACTGGCTGAGTACGCTCACGGCGTTGACGTAGATCGGTTCCAGCGCCCACACCTTGCCGCCGGTGACCTCCTTGCACTTGGACAGGAACTCTTCGGGGCTGGTCGCGGAGAGCCCGCCCGCCTTCTCCCAGACCTTGGGGTTGCCGCCGTAGACCTGCCCGAACGCGGGGTAGGGGCTGGGCGCTCCCCAGATCTTGCCGTTGACGACGGCGGTCTTCCAGTGGGCGGGGGTCATAGCGGCGAGGTTCGGGTAGTCCTTGACCGCGTCGCCCGAGACGTACTCGGTGATGTCGGCGCACTTGGCCTCGAGCAGTTCGGCGATGTGCTGAATGCCCTGGTTCGGCGGTATCCACATCAGGTCGGGCAGCTCGCCGCCCGCGACCGTCGCGGAGAACTTCTCCTCGTAGCCGGGGTCGGTGCCCAGGATCGCCGAGAGGTCGAGGTTCAGCTCTTTGTTGAGCTTCTGCCAGTGCGGGTTGGAGCCCTTGGGGAGCGGCGGCTGCGTCCAGATCTCGGTGAGCACCGTGACCTTCGAGCCGTCGCCCGGTGCCTTCGCGACGCTCTGGATCAGTTCCTTCGGGTAGGAGAGGAAGCCTGCCGAGAGCCCCTTCGCGTTCGCCGGAAGGTCGGGGGTGACCTTGGTGAAGGGGACGTACGAGGGCAGTTTCACCTTGGCCGAGGCCGCTTCGCCCTTCTTGGCCGCTGGCGATCCGCAGCCGGTGAGCGCGGTGGTGGCCGCGCCCGCCGCGACCGCGGTGCTCAGGCTCAGGAAGGTGCGTCGGGACATGCCTGTCATGGGGAATCTCCGCAACGGGATGAGGGGTACGGAACGGGGAGGGGCGTGGGTCAGCCCTTGATGGCGCCGGTGAGGACGCCCTTGGTGAAGTACTTCTGGAGGAACGGGTAGAGCATCAGGATCGGGATCAGCGCGAGCATGACCACCGCCATGGAGATCGACTGCTGCGGCGGCATATGGGCCACGCCGAGCTGGTCGGCGGCAATCTGCTTGTTCTGCACGACGTAGGTGCGCAGGAGCAGCTGGATCGGCCACTTGCCGGAGTCGTTGAGGTAGAGCATCGCGTTGAAGAACGCGTTCCAGTACGTCACCGCGTAGAAGAGGCCGACGACGGCGATGACACCTTTGGAGAGCGGGAGGACGATCCGGGTCAGGATGCGCCAGTCCCCCGCGCCGTCGATCCGGGCGGCCTGGTAGAGCTCCTCGGGGATGTTCATGAAGAACGCCCGCATCACGACCAGGTTGAACGCGTTGACCAGGCCGGGCAGGATCAGCGCCCAGTAGGAGTCGAGCATGCCGAGCTGCTTGACCATGACGTACATCGGGATCATGCCGGGTGCGAAGAGCAGGGTGAACAGGACCAGCAGCAGGACGGGTTTGCTGCCCGGCACACCGCGCTTGCTCAGCGCGTAGGCCAGGGCGATGGTGGTGAGCAGCGAGAGTGCCGTACCGACCGCGGTGATCAGCACGCTGACGGTGACCGCCCGGGTGACCAGTCCCCCGGAGAGGATGGTGCGGTACGCCTGGAGGGTCGGCTCGGTCGGGAAGAGGACGAAGCCGCCCGCCGCCGTGATCTCTTCGCGGGAGGCGAGGCTGGTGGAGAGGACGACCACGAAGGGCACCATCATCACGATCACGACGACGGTGATGACGAGGGCCTTGGCGGTCGAGCCGAGCCGGGTGGGCGGTTCTTCCCAAGCGGGGCGGCGGTCTGCCGGCCGAGGCTTCAACAGGGGCATTCCGATGCTCATTTGCTGTACACCCCTTGCTCTCCGAATGCGTGGGCCAGCCGGTTGGCACCCCAGATCATCAGGGCGCCGACGACGCCCTTGACCAGGCCGGCGGCGGCCCCGATGCCCCAGTCGCCGTAGACGACGCCGTGGTAGTAGACGTAGGTGTCGAGGACCTCGGCGGCCCTGGCGCCGACGGCGTCGCGCTGGAGCAGGAACTGTTCGAAGCCGACGGACAGTACGTCACCGAGGCGCAGGACCAGCAGCATGACCGTGACGCCGCGCACGGCCGGCAGCGTGATGTGCCACATCCGGCGCCACCGTCCGGCGCCGTCGACGGCTGCGGACTCGTACAGGCTCTGGTCGACGTTGGCGAGCGCCGCGAGGTAGATGATCATGCCCCAGCCGATGTCCTTCCAGATCACCTGCGCGGTGATCAGCATCGGGAAGGTGGAGGGGTCGTCCATCACGTCGAGGGGGGATAGTCCCTGATCGCGCAGGAAGTTGCTGATCAGGCCCGCGCCGCCGAGGACCTGCTGGAAGAGGGCGACGACCAGCACCCACGAGATGAAGTGCGGAAGGTAGACGACGCTCTGGACGAACTTCTTGACGCGGGTGCTGACCAGGCTGTTGATGAGCAGCGCCAGGGCCAGCGGCGCGGGGAAGAAGAAGATCAGCTGGAGCGCGGCGAAGGCCAGTGTGTTGCGTACCGACTCCCAGAACGCGGGGTCGGCGAAGGTCTCCTGGAAGTTGGCGAGGCCGACCAGGGGGCTCTCCTTGAAGCCGATGAAGGGCTGGTAGTCCTGGAAGGCGACGATGTTGCCCAGCATCGGCACATAGAAGAAGACGGCGAAGAAGAGCAGGCCCGGCGCCATCAGGGCGAGCATCACCCAGTTGTTGCGCAGCCGGACCCGAAGGGGTATCCGCCGCAGGGGCGGCAGTCCGCCGGGGGCCTTGGAGCCCTTGGGGTCTTTGGGGTCTTTCGGGTCTTTCGGTGGCGAGGCAGCCCGGGGGCTGGTGGCTGTTACAGGGGATGTCACACGTTCTCCCTGGCCTGGCGGCATGACGGGGGCCTGACGGCACGGCGAGTTTAGAAACCAACTTTCGGAAAAGAGTGGCCACATCATCGAATCGCCGCAGGCTCACGTCAACAGCCAATCAGTCCTGAGAAGTTGGACTTTTCTGCGCACCGTGCTCGATGTGTTCCAATGCCAGCCGGGCTGCCCCGATTGCGGTCGATTCCTCTCCAAGTGCGGAGATCTGTACAGCCGGTGCATACGGGCAGCGGGCGGCGAGCCGTTCGGCGAACGGCTCACTGAGCAGCGCTCCCGCCCGTGAGATGCCGCCACCGAGCACCACCGCCTGCGGGTCCAGTACGGCCACGTGCCGTGCCAGGCTGTCGGCCAGGGCTTCGGCGAAGGCACGCAGGGTGTAGCGGGCGCCCCCGTCGCCCGCCGCCGCGGCCGTCACCACGGCCCGGGCGGCGTTCTCGCGGGTAGGCTCCCCGTCGCCCCGGTGCCCGGCGAACCAGTCGAGCAGACGCTGATAGGAGAGCGCCCAGCCGTCGTCGGAGACCATCTCCCCCGCCGCCCCGTTGTAGCCCCGGTGCAGGTCACCGCGGAGCCAGAGGCCGATACCGAGCCGGTTGCCGATGTAGAGATAGACGCAGTCCGGCACTCCGACCGCCACTCCGGTGGTGCATTCGGCGAGGGTCGCCAGCTGGATGTCGTTGCCCACGACGACCCGGCCGCGACCGGCGCCGGCCAGCTCGTGGGCCAGGTCCAGACCCGTCCAGCCGGGCAGCGAGTCACTCTCGGCGACCCGTCCCCCGGTGTCCACCATGCCGCTCGTGCCGATGCCGGTGGCGAGCGGGACGACCCCGGCCGCCGCCGGCTGCGCCAGACAGCCGGCGATCGCCCTGCGTACCGCGTCCAGCCGTTCCCGCGCCGGAAGTTCGGGGGTGACGGCGATCCGTTCCGTGGCGACCGTGCGGCCGAGCAGATCGGCGGCCAGGACCAGGACCTTGTGGGCTCCGATGTCGACGCCGAGGACGTGCCCGGCCTCGGCCCGGAAGCGGAATCGCCGCGCCGGGCGCCCCACGGACCCGCTGTTGGCCCCCAGTTCCACGAGGCGGCCCTCGCGCAGCAACTGGGCGGTGAGGTCCTGTGCCGTCGGCCGGGACACCCCGATCAGCCCGGCGAGTTCCGGCACGGTGACCTCGTCGCGCTCCCGTACGACCCTCAGCGCCGCGGCCGCGTTCAGCCGGCGCAACAGCGAGGCGTCCCCACCCCGGTCCATGGCAGCTCCCTTGACAGCGTGATCGTCGGCTCCCCATGGTGTCCCATGGCAATTGAGCAACTTACCTAATAAATAGCGCCCTTGAGGGAGTGCGGAGATGGCTCAGCAGGATCGGCATCCCGAGCTGGAGTGCGGGCTCGGTTCATGGGACAACGAGGCCTACGGCAATCACCGGATGCTGGTCCGCGTGACCTCGGGCCGTGAGGTGGTGGGGGCCGAGCTGCCCTGGAGGCGCACCGATCCGGACCCGCGCTCCGTCGATGTGCTGGTGCTCGCCCCGTCGGGCCGCCGGATTCGCAACACGGTGCCGGTGGAGGTGACGGCCGAGCGCGGCCGGATCGCCTTCGAGCCGGTCGAGGGCCCCGGCACGTACGCCGTGCACTATCTGCCGTACGCGCACACCGGCCGCCCCTACTATCCGCAGGCCGCCTACCGGCAGCCCACCCCGACAGCCGATCCCGGCTGGGTGCACCGCTGCGGGCTCCAGGACCCGGAGCGCGGCTGGCCCCGCCTCGAACGGGCGGAGACCTTCCGTTACGAGGCGGTGAGCGCCGTCGACTCGTTCGCACCGCTGGGCTTCGCGGCCACCGAAGAGGAGCGCGTGGCGCTGACGGCCGCGCATCCGCACGAGCCGTTCCTGCTCTTCGGCGAGGACCGGGCACACCCGCTCGGCCGGATCGGGCGGTTGCCCGCGCGCTGGGCGAGGTCGGCGCCGTTCGGCGCCTTCTCCGGGGCCGCGGCGCTCGGCGAGTTCTATGTGCTCCAGAGCGGGATTCACGCGGTGGCGGCGCTGGAGGAGGTCACCGCGGAGGTCCGCGGTCTGCCGTTCCCGTCCCGCTGCCTCAGCACAGGGGGCACCGACGCGCGCGGCCTGCGCTTCGAAAAGCGGATCGATATCGGTGCCGGGCGGGTGCACGCGCTCTGGTTCGGGCTCGACGTGCCGCAGGACGCCGAGCCCGGTGCGTACGAGGGTGAGATCGCCGTGCGCGCCCGGGGCACGGCGGAACGGGTGCTGCCGCTGCGCATCACCGTCGGTCCGGAGAGCGTCGCCGATCACGGCGCCGGGGAGCCTGCGCGGCTGGCCCGGCTGCGGTGGCTCGACTCGACGCTCGGCCAGGACGACGAGGTGGTGGCGCCGTTCACCCCGGTGAAGGCCCAGGGGCGCCGGCTGGAGATCCTCGGGCGATCCGTGGAGCTGGGCGACGACGG
Organism: Streptomyces sp. NPDC057136; assembly: GCF_042670885.1. Classification (NCBI taxonomy): domain Bacteria; kingdom Bacillati; phylum Actinomycetota; class Actinomycetes; order Kitasatosporales; family Streptomycetaceae; genus Streptomyces; species Streptomyces sp. NPDC057136. The sequence goes on along the minus strand of NZ_JBHUUV010000026.1, from coordinate 60,413 downwards.
CCTGCCGCACCGCCTCACCTCCTCGTTCACACCCCGGGTGACCGGCACCGAGGGCCCGGAGCAGGAGCTGCTCGCGGCCCCGGTGACTCTCACCGTCGGCCGCCCCCTCGACCGGGGGTCGCTGACGCTCGACCAGCCGGGCCCCGCCCGGGTCCGCTGGTCCACCACGGCGACCGGGCCGGGCCTGCGGCTGCGGACCGAGGGCGAGCTGGAGGCCGACGGCTTCCTCGTCGTACGGGCGACCCTGGAGGCCACCGAGGCGCTCGACACGGAGGTCCGGCTCGATGTGCCGCTCCATGCCGGGATCGCGCGGTACGCCATGGGCCTGGGGCTGCCGGGGCAGAACTGCCCGGACTCCTTCGACTGGAGCTGGGACACCCCGACCCGTAATCAGGACGCCCTCTGGCTCGGCGCGCCGTCGGCCGGACTTCAGCTGTCACTCCGCGACGAGCACTACACCCGCCCGCTCAACACCAACTACTACCGCGAGAAGCCGCTGGTCACGCCGCGTTCGTGGGCCGGGGACGGGGACGGCGGCATCCGGCTGCGTACCGCTGACGGCGTACGGACCCTGACCGCGTTCAGCGGGCCGCTGCGGCTCGCCGCCGGGGAGCGCCGCCGCTTCGAACTGCGGCTGCTGCTCACGCCGTTCAAGCCGCTCCAGCCCGCGCGCCGACTGACCGACCGCTACTACCACGCGTACGCGTCCCCGGCGGAGGTCGCCGCGTACGGTGCCAACGTCGTCAATCTGCACCACGCCACTCCGCCCAACCCGTACATCAACGACCCGCTGCTCGCCGCCGACGTACTGCGCGCCTACACGGAGGACGCCCACCGGCTCGGCATCCGCGTCAAGGTGTACGACACCGTGCGCGAACTGACCCGGCACACACCCGAGCTGCCCGCGCTGGCCTCGTTCGGGGACGAGGTCCTCGCGCCGGGGCCCGGCGGCGGGCACGCCTGGCTGCGCGAGCATCTGGGCACCGACTACGTGCCGGGGTGGGTGGCATCGGACGTCGGGGATGTAGCCGTGGTCACCTCGGGCGACTCCCGCTGGCACAACTCCTATGTGTGCGGGATCGACCGGCTGCGGCAGCGGATCGGCGTCGACGGGCTGTACCTCGACGACGTGGCGTACGACCGGACGACGATGAAACGGGTACGCAAGGCCCTCACCGGGCCGGGCTCCACCCCGCCGGTCATCGATCTGCACTCCTGCAACCAGTACCGGGAGCCGGACGGTTTCGCCTCCAGCGCCAATCTGTACGCGGAGCTGATGCCGTACACCGACCGGCTCTGGCTCGGCGAGCTCTTCGACTACGAGAACACGGACCCGGCGTACTGGCTGGTGGAGCTGTCCGGGATTCCGTTCGGTCTGATGGGCGAGATGCTGGAGGGCGGTGGCAACCCGTGGCGCGGGCTGGTCTTCGGGATGACGGCGCGGGCCCCGATGACGGATGTGCGCCCGCTGTGGCGGGCCTTCGACGCACTGCGGCTGCCGGAGGCAGAACTGACAGGCTGGTGGGCGGACACGGCGCCCGTCTCCACCGGACGTGCCGATGTCCTGGCCTCCACCTGGGAGGGTCCCGGCGGGACCGTCACCGCGCTGGCCTCGTGGGCGGCGCAGCCGGTGGAGTGCGTGCTGACGGCGGCCGGCGGACCGGTGGCGGCGTACGCACCGGCGATCGAGGGCTTCCAGCCGGAGCGGACCTTCGCGGCGGGTGAGCCGGTCCCGGTCGCCCCGGGACGCGGCTGGCTGCTCACGATGGAGTTCGCTTCCGTCACTTCCCCATGAGGAGTCCGTCCTCGGCCGCACCACGGCCGAGGACGACGTCGCGGATACGGTCGCGTACCTCGCGGTGATGGTCGGCGCCTCCGTCGATGGCGGTGTTGAGATTGACGACACGGCCGGCGGTGGTGTCGAACCACTGGGGGACGAACTCGGCCTTCTCCACCGTCCAGCGCTTCCCCGGTTCCCTGGGCGGCGCGAAGGTGAAGCGGCCCAAGGAGCTCTGGTTGCCGCGCGGGTCCTGGGCACCCTCGTAGTTGATCATCGCCCCGGCGATCTGGTCGCCCATGCCGTAGATGATCCAGGTGCCGTTGACCTTCTCGTACGCCTGCGGGACATGGGCGTGCGTGCCGAGGATCAGGTCGATGTCCGGGCGGCCCGCGGAGGTGGCGGCGGTGAGCTGCCGGCCGAGGGTGAGCTGCTTCTCGTCGGGTTCGTCCTGCCACTCGGTGCCCCAGTGCAGGGAGACGGCCACCACGTCGGCGCCCGCCCTCCGGGCCGCCCGCGCGTCGGCCACGATCTTCTGTTCGTCGATCAGGTTGACCGCCCAGGGCTGCCCTTCCGGCAGCGGCACGTCGTTGGTGCCGTAGGTGTAGGCGAGATGGGCGACCTTGGCCGCGTGCTTGCCCGTGCCCGCCTTCAGGAAGGTGGGGCGGGCCGCCTCGGCGGCGGAGCGGGCGGAGCCTGCGTGCGCGATGCCCTCCTTGTCGAGGGCGTCGAGGGTGCGGCGGATGCCGCCCGCCCCGTCGTCGAGCGTGTGGTTCGACGCGGTGGAGCAGGAGTCGAATCCGGTGGCGCGCAGGCCCTGCGCCACCTCGGGCGGCGATGTGAAGGAGGGGTAGCCGGTGTAGGGGCCACCGTCCTCCCCGTACACCGTCTCCATGTGACAGATCGCCAGGTCCGCCCGGGAGACGACGGGTGCGGCGCCCTTGAGCATCGGGCGGAAGTCGTAGCCCGGGCCACCGGTGTCCGCCGCTGCCCGGTCGATGACCGAGGAGTGCGGCAGGATGTCACCGGAGGCCACGAGCGTGAAGGCGCGTGCCTTGTCGGCGGCGACGCCGCCCGCCCCCTGGCCGGCCTCTCCGGCGGCCGTCTGCCGCCCGGCCTCCCCCGGGGCCGGCTGCCCGCTGCACGCTGTTGCCGCGGCGAGCAGCACGGTGACGGCGGCCACCGTGCCTTTTCGGATGCGCTTCGTCATCTGCCCGGCTCCCAGTTCGACTCATTTCGGACAACTGACTACACATATAGTCATACCGCCGAGTCAAGGATCAACGGCTCGCGCCCCCCTGAATCGGTCGTATCGCCGCCGTCCGACCGTTCACCGCACCACTCGCCGCTCCGTGCGACCGCTCGTCGCAGACCTCGGTGCACTGCCTGTTCCTCCAGGCCCGAATGCGTTCGTATACGGCAGGCGGCAGCGAGGCGGCAGGGGCCTCTCCGGGAAGGGACGGGACGTTCACCATGACCATGACCACGACGAAGACCGGCGAGCGGGCCCTCGCGGATCTGCAGCGGGAGCACGGCCCCGCGCTGTTCCACTTCCTGCTGGGCCTGACCTTCGGCGACCGGCAGCGTGCGGAGGATCTGCTCCAGGAGACGCTGGTACGCGCCTGGCAGCACCCGGAGGCGTTCGACGCCCCCTACGACTCGATGCGCCCCTGGCTCTTCACCGTCGGCCGGCGCCTCGCCATCGACGCCCGCCGGTCACGCCTGGCCCGTCCGGCGGAGGTGAGCGACGCCGTGCTGGAGAGCGCCCCCGCACCGCAGGACACCGCGGACTCGGCGGTCCGCGCGCTCGATGTGCGCGAGGCGGTGAAGACGCTCAGCCCGGAGCACCGCGCGGTGCTGGTGCAGATCTACTTCCGCGGCATGAGCGTGGGCGAGACGGCGCAGGAGCTCGGCATACCCGCGGGCACCGTCAAGTCCCGTTCGTACTATGCGCTGCGACTCCTGTCCCGCAGTCTGCCCGGCTACTCCAGCAAGTCCTCCTCGTTGAGCAGGCCGAGCATGGCCGACGCCTCCGCGACCTCGACATAGGCGCCCGCACAGCCGTCACAGTGCTGAAGATGCCGGGAGACCCTGACGCATTCCCCGGCGGCCAGCGCATCCAGCACGTACGCGCCGAGCAACTGCCGCACATGCGGGACCTCGGCACGGTCGGCGGTCATCTCAACCTCGCATCTCCTGAACGAACTTGCTCTTCTGCCCACGCGAGGCATGCGCCCCCGGTTCAATGCTCCGTGAAGCCCTGCTGCCGAGTATGGAAAGAGGCGAGGCGGGATGCATCCGGAACGCACGGATGGGACAGGTGGGGGCGGGCTGCTGATCCCGATGGCCTGGCTGTACGCCGAGTACCTCGCGGATGAAGTGCTGCTGACCGGCGATCTCATGGAGCCGACAACACTGGAATACCGCGCCGGGCGGGATGCGCTCGCTCTGACGATCTTCCTGTCCGACGGGGCGGTGGCCGACGCGCTGCCCGCCGCCCGGGTGGACGAGTTACGGCTGCTGACGGCGTACGGAACGGCCTGGCGGCAGTGGATCTGCGAGCGCCTCGACGAGCTGGACCGGCGGGCAGCTCCCGGCAGCCCGCCGGACCCCGGTCTCACGCTGGCGCGTGCGGCCTGGCGGTGGCTGGAGGAGACCGAGCTGCTCGCCGCGGATCTCGACACGATCGGCGCGCCGTCCTGGGCGCCGCCGGGCCGCGCGGAGGAGGAGGCCGCTCAGGTGTGGACTCCGGCGTGGCAGCTCGGACTGCCGCTGGGCCATCTGGCCGTCCACCTCTACTGAAGGCACGCGACCACCCTCACGAACCGTGAACCCCCGCACGGTATTTGGGCAGCCGCAGCGTGATCTTCATGCCCGCGCCGACGCCCGTCTCGATGACGAGCCCGTAGTCGTCGCCGTACACCTGCCTGAGACGCTCGTCCACATTGAGCAGTCCGATGCCGGTCGAGGTGCCGCCCTCGCCGCGCAGGATCTGCCGCAGCCGCTCCGGGTCCATGCCGGTGCCGTCGTCCTCGATGACGACCTCGGCCTCCGACCCGGCGTCCAGGGCGCTGATCGTGATCCGGCTGTCGGTGACCGCGCCTTCGAGGCCGTGCTTGACGGCGTTCTCGACCAGGGGCTGGAGGCAGAGGAACGGCAGCGCGACGGGGAGTACCTCGGGGGCGACCTGGAGCGTGACGGACAGTCGCTCACCGAAGCGGGCCCGAACGAGCGCCAGATACTGGTCGATGGAGTGCAGTTCGTCGGCGAGAGTGGTGAACTCCCCGTGCCGGCGGAAGGAGTAGCGGGTGAAGTCGGCGAATTCCAGCAGAAGTTCGCGCGCCTGCTCGGGGTCGGTGCGGACGAACGAGGCGATCGCGGCAAGGGAGTTGAAGATGAAGTGCGGGGAGATCTGTGCCCGCAGCGCCTTGATCTCGGCTTCGATGAGCTTCGTGCGGGAGCGGTCGAGTTCGGCGAGTTCCAGCTGTACGCAGACCCAGCGGGCCACCTCCCCCGCCGCCCGCGCCAGCACGGCCGATTCGCGCGGGGCATAGGCGACCAGCGTGCCGAGCACCCGGTGGTCGACGGTCAGCGGGACGGCGACGGCCCAGCGAAGTGGGCAGTCGAGGTCCGCGCAGTCGGTGTGGAAGGCGGTGTCCCGGCCGCTGGCGAGGAGCCCCTGGACGTGCTCCATCACCCCCTTGCCGTGATGGTCCCCGTCGCCGTCCCACACCAGGACCCGGTCGCGGTCGGTGAGGCAGAGGGCGTCCGTGCCCAGCAGTGAGCGCAGCCGTCGCGCCGACCGTCGCGCGCTCTCCTCGGTGAGACCGGCCCGCAGCGGCGGCGCCGCGAGGGACGCGGTGTGCAGGGTCTCGAACGTGGCGTGCTCCACGGGCGTGCCGACATCGCTGGTGCGTACGGGCCGGCCCGTGCGGCCCAGCAGGTAGCCCGTACCGAACAGCAGCAGGGCGATGACGGCGACGGCCGCGATCCCGGCTCCGGTCATCGCTCACGTCCCGAAATCAGTGCTTCCGGCAGATGGAAGCGGGTCATGGCGGCGTTGGTGCCGGACGGTATCCGGCCGGGGGTGGCCAGCGAGACGAGGATCATCGCGAGGAAGCCGACGGGTACGGACCAGACGGCGGGCCAGGCGAGCAGGGCGTGCGGCCAGCCGGGCGGGCGCACCGCCCCGCTGACCGTGATGGCCACCGACAGCAGCGCCGAGCCGCCGCCGAGCAGCAGTCCGGCGATCGCACCGGGCGGGGTGAGCCGCCGCCACCAGATGCCGAGCACGAGCAGCGGGCAGAACGACGAGGCGGAGACGGCGAACGCCATCCCCACGGCGTCGGCCACCGGCACCCGGCTGACCAGCAGCGAACCGGCCAGCGGCACGGCCATCGCGAGAAGTGTGGCCAGCCGGAAGTGCCGTACACCGCGCGAGGGCAGGACATCCTGAGTGATCACTCCGGCGACGGCCATCGTGAGCCCGGAGGCCGTCGACAGGAACGCGGCGAAGGCGCCACCGGCGATGAGCGCGCCGAGGAGGTCGCCGCCCAGACCGCCGATGACCCGTGCGGGAAGAAGAAGTACGGCGGCGTCGGCGTCCCCTCCGTGCATCAGCTCGGGGGCGTACAGCCGGCCCAGTGCCCCGTACACGGGCGGCAGCAGATAGAACATGCCGACCAGGGCGAGGACCGCCACGGTGGTACGGCGGGCGTCGCGCCCGTTGGGGCTGGTGTAGAAGCGGACGACGACGTGGGGCAGTCCCATGGTGCCGAGGAAGGTGGCCACGATCAGTCCGTAGGTCGCGTACAGCGGATGGTCGGCTCGGAAGACGGAGAGCTGTTCGTCGAACTGGACGCGGGGCTGTCCGTCGCCCCGCCAGGCCAGCACCAGGAAGATCGCCGGCACGAGGAGGGCGGTCAGCTTCAGCCAGTACTGGAAGACCTGGACGAAGGTGATGGAGCGCATGCCGCCCGCGGCGACGGCGATCACCACGACGGAGGCGACGAGCACGTCGCCGAGCCAGCCTGGCGCCCCGGTGAGGATCTGGAGGGTGAGCCCGGCGCCCTGGAGCTGCGGCACGAGGTAGAGCCAGCCCGCGCCGACGACGAACACACTGACGAGCCTGCGCACCTGACGGGATTCGAGCCGCCCCTCGGCGAAGTCGGGCAGGGTGTACGCCCCCGAGCGGCGCAGCGGCGCGGCGACGAACACCAGCAGCACGAGATATCCGGCGGTGTATCCGACCGGGTACCAGAGCATGTCCGGGCCGTGGACGAGGACGAGGCCGGCGATCCCGAGGAAGGAGGCGGCGGAGAGGTATTCGCCGCTGATGGCCGCCGCGTTGAGGCGGGGCCGTACGGTCCTGGACGCGACGTAGAAGTCGGACGTGGTCCGCGAGATCCGGAGTCCGAATCCGCCCACGAGGACGGTGGCGAGCACGACGAGCGCGACCGCCACCACCGATGCCAGGTGGTCGGGCCGGCTCACTGTGCGGGGCGGCCTTCCACGAGCCTGGCGAAGTCGCGCTCGTTGCGCTCCGCACGCCGTACGTACCACCAGGCGATCAGGGTGAGCGGCGGATAGGTGGCGAACCCGAGCACCGCCCAGACGACCGCGGCACTGTCCAGGGCGGCGAAGACCAGGGGCAGGGTGCCCGCGACGAGGGCGAGCATCGCGAAGGCGGTGAGTCCGGCGCGCAGCTGGCTGCGCATCAGCGAGCGCACGTAGGCACCGCCGAGCGCCGTCTGCTCGTCGATCTCCGACTGGGCGCGGTAGCGGGGCAGCGGGCGTACCCGCCGGGGCTCCCCCGTCACCACTTCGCGCCGGGATGTGGGCTCTGCGGACATGGGCTCGGAGTGTAGGCGTCGCAGGAGCGCTCTGGGAAGGGCCGGCCCTGGGGTCGATGCTGGTCAGCGGCCGGTCTGGCGCATCAGGAGGTCCCGGAGGGAGCGGCTGTGGCGGCGGCTCACAGCGAGTTCCGCCTTGCCGACGCGGACGCTCATGGTGCCCGCGTCGAGGCGGAGTTCGTCGATACGGTTCAGCGCCACGAGGTGGCGGCGGTGGATGCGTACGAAGCCCCGGGAGCGCCAGCGTTCCTCGAGAGCCGTCAGTGGAATCCGGACGAGATGGCTGCCGGAGACGGTGTGGAGCCGCGCGTAGTCGCCCTGCGCCTCGGCGTACGTGATGTCGTCGATGGGGACGAAACGGGTGACTCCGCCCAGTTCGACCGGTATCTGGTCGGTGGCGGCGTCGTGGACGGGTGCGGACCGGTCGCCGACCTGCTCGGCGACGCGGCGCACGGCCTCGGCGAGGCGCTCGCGGCGCACGGGCTTGAGGACGTAGTCGACGGCCTTGAGGTCGAACGCGTGGACGGCGAAGCCTTCGTGGGCGGTGACGAACACGATGAGCGGAGGCGCGGCGAACCCGGCCAGCAGCTGGGCAACGTCGAGGCCGGTGAGGCCCGCCATATGGATGTCGAGAAAGACCACGTCGATAGCGGACGGGTCGTCGGGTCCCGCGTCGACGGCGCCGCCGATGCGGCGCAGCGCCTCGGTGGCCCCGGTGGCTCCTTCGGCGCTGCGGATGCGGGGATCGGCGCGCAGGAGGTAGAGGAGTTCCTCCAGGGCGGGTTGTTCGTCGTCGACGGCGAGTACGCGCAGCATGAGGCCGGAGTTTAGGGCCTGTCCGGTGGATCAGGGTCGGATAGGACGCGGCGTCTGGTGCGGTGCATCGCAAGGCGCCGAAGCGTCCTAAGGTGGGTCTCCCCTGCTCGAACGAAGTTGAGAGCTTGGGGAAGTGCCAGGCGCCGTGGCCCCGGCCATGATCCACCGGACAGGCCCTAGCCCCGGGAGCGTGCCTGGGTGGGGGCGGGGTGAGTGATTCACGCGTGGCCCGCGTACCTGGGTGCATGCACTCCCCGGAACACCGTCGCGCCTCGGGCGCCTATGCGCTCGGTGTGCTCGGTGCCGCCGGTGCCTTCCGTTTCGAGGAGCATCTGGCGGAGTGTCCCGCGTGCCGGTGTCAGGTGCGTGAGTTCGGTGCGGTGACGGCGCTGCTGGCGGAGCACGGCCGCCCGACGGCCGAGGAGGTGGAGCCGGTACGGGAACCCGGACCCGGCCTCCTGAACCGGACGGTCGCCGCGGTGGCGGCCCTGCGCCGGAGGTCGCGGTGGCGGCGGGCGGCGCTGGTGGCGGCGGCGGTGCTCGCGGTGGGCGGCCCCTTGGTGGTGGCCGGTTTCCCGGACGCTCCGGGGGCGGCGCGGGCCGAGCGGTGGGGCGGGCGGGACGCGGCGTCGGGGGTGGTGGCCGCGGTGACGACCGGGGCGCGGGAGTGGGGGACGGACGTGGACCTGCGCGTGGCGCGGGTTCCGGTGGCGGGGGTGTGTGCGCTGGTCGCGGTGGGGCGGGACGGCAGCGAGCAGACGGTGACCACCTGGTCGGTCGGTCGCCCCGGCGAGGAGCCGGTACGGGTGAGCGGGGGCGCCGCCCTGCGCCCCGACGCCATCGACCGGTTCGAGGTGCGAACGGCGCGGGGGCAGCGCCTCGTCACACTCACCCGCTGACCACGTATCCGTACGGGCGTTACTTCAGCAGGCGCGAGAGGCGGCGGTCGGCGAGCGGTTTGCCGCCTGTCTGGCAGGTGGGGCAGTACTGGAGCGAGGAGTCGCTGAAGGAGACCTCCAGGATCGTGTCGCCGCAGACGGGACATGGCAGACCGGTGCGCCCGTGGACCCTCATGCCGCTCTTCTTCTCGGCCTTGAGCTTGCCCGCTTCGAGGCCGCTGGAGCGTTCGACGGCGTCGGTGAGGGTGGTGCGCAGCGCGGTGTACAGCCCGGTGATGTCGTCCTTGCTCAGGCTGGAGGTCAGCTTGAACGGGGACATCTTCGCGACGTGCAGGATCTCGTCGCTGTACGCGTTGCCGATGCCCGCGATGAGCGACTGGTCCCGCAAGGCCCCCTTGATCCGGCGGCGTTCCCCGGTGAGCAGGGCGGCGAACGCCTCACGGTCGAAGGAGTCGTCGAGCGGATCGGGCCCCAGGCGCGCGACGCCGGGCACCTGCGCCGGGTCGCGCACCAGGTGGACGGCGAGCCGTTTCGTCGTACCCATTTCGGTGAGGTCGAAGCCGTCACCTCCGGCGAGGACCACGCGCAGCGCGAGGGGGCCCTTGCCTGGCCGTGGCGGTGTGGCTGGAAAGCTGTCCTTCCACTGGAGCCAGCCGGCCCGTGCGAGGTGCGTGACCAGATGCAGGTCCCCCGCGGCGATGTCCAGGAACTTGCCGTGCCGGGCCACGGCGGTGACGGTCGCACCTTCGAGGGCGGTCACCGGCGGGTCGTACGTCTTGAGGACACTGATCGCGAGCGGCAGGACACGGGCGATCTCCTTGCCGACGAGGTGGTCGTCGAGGAAGACCCGCAGCGCTTGGACTTCCGGCAGTTCGGGCATGCCTCCAGCCTGCCGCAGCACCGCGGCGGATGCCTCCCCGCGCGCCGTCGAGGCAGCTCAGCCCAGGCTGTACACGCGGGTGGCGGTGGCCGCGAAGACGGCCAGCCGTTCCGGGCCGGAGAGGGCGGCGGTCAGCGTGCGGGCGGCGTCGACGACCTCGGCGTAACTCGCCGCCAGCCGGCACACCGGCCAGTCCGAGCCGAACATCAGCCGGTCGGGGCCGAAGGCGTCGATGACCGTCTCGGCGTACGGCCGAAGGTCCTCGACCGTCCAGGAGCGCGGGTCGGCCTCGGTGACCAGGCCGGAGAGCTTGCAGACGGTGTTGGGGCGGGCCGCCAGCGCCCGGAGGTCGTCCGCCCAGGGGTGCGTACGCCGCTCAGCGATGGGCGGTTTGCCTGCGTGGTCGAGTACGAACGTGAGTCCGGGAAGCAGCGCGGCGGCCTTCGCGGCGGCGGGCAGTTGGTGGGGCCGGACGATCAGGTCGTAGGCCAGTCCGGCGTCGGCGACGGCGGTCAGGCCGCGTTGGACATCGGGTCGCAGCAGCCACTCGGGATCGGGCTCGCCCTGCACCTGGTGCCGGATGCCGACGAGCCGGTCGCCGCCGGGCAGGTCACGCAGAGCGGCGAGGGTGTCGGCGATACCGGGTGCGGTGAGGTCGGTCCAGCCGACGACACCCGCGACCAGGGCGCTGCTCTCGGCGAGTGCGAGGAATTCGGGGGTCTCCTCGGCGACGGTGACGGTCTGGACGAGGACGGTGGCGGTGACACCGGCGGCCCGGGCCTCGGGCTCCAGGTCGGCGAGGGTGAAGGTACGCCGGAGCGGGGCCAGTTCCTCGCCGGTGATCCAGTCCTGGTCACGTACGGACAGGTCCCATACGTGGTGGTGGGCGTCGACCACGGCCGTCGGTGGGGAGGGTGTCACGTCACAGCTCCCAGGCGATGGGCAGACCCGCTTCGGCCCCGCCGGACGTGTAGTCGTGAGCGACGTCGAGGAGCTGGTCCATCCGGGCCTGCCAGGCCACGTTGACGGGCAGCTTCTCCAGTTCGGCGAGGAGGCGGGCGTAGTCCTCGCAGTCGATGAGGTGGAAGAGATCGGTGCCGCTGCGCCAGATCGTCCACGAGAGGGCGCCCGCCGCCCGGATCGCGGTGGTGAGCTCCTCGGGCACTTCGCGGTGAGCCGCCTCGTACTCCTCGATGCGGTCGGCGCGGACCTTGGTGTGCAGAGCGATCCTCATGTCAGTTGCCTTTCCGGTGGCCGTCGCCGCCCGGCTCGTCGTTCAGGAGTCCTGCGGCGCGCAGTTCGTCCCAGAGGGCGTCCGGGATCGTCGTGCGGAGCAGAGCGGCCGCGTCCCGTACTTCGTCCGGGGAACGGGTGCCGACGAGCACTCCGGCGACGGCCGGGTGGGCGAGCGGGTAGTGCAGGGCGGCGGCGCGCAGCGGGACGCCGTACCCCTCGACGACGGCCTTCATGCGCAGGGCGCGGTCGAGGACGGCGATAGGCGCTGCCGCGTAGTCGTACGTCGCACCGGGGCGCGGGTCGGCGAGGAGGCCCGAGTTGAAGACACCGCCGACGACGACGCTGCGGCCGCGTGCGGCGGCCTCCGGCAGCAATGCGGTCAGGGCACTGTGGTCGAGGAGGGTGTAGCGGCCCGCGCAGAGCACGGTGTCGACGTCGGTGTCGCGCAGGAAGCGGGTGAGCATCGCCGTCTGGTTCATGCCCGCGCCGATGGCTCCGACGACGCCCTCCGCCCGGAGCTTCTCCAGCGCCGGGTACGCCTCGCGGAAGGCGGCTTCCTCGTGGCCGTCGGGGTCGTGGAGGTAGGCGATGTCGATGCGGTCGAGGCCCAGCCGTTCGAGGCTGTCCTCGATGGAGCGCCGTACGCCGTCGGCGCTGAAATCCCAGCGGCGTCGGTGCGTGGCGCGTACCGCGAACCCTTCGGAGAGCCCGTCGGCGGCCGGGACCTCACCGGCGGGGACGCGGTCCAGCACCCGGCCGACCTTGGTGGAGACGACGTAGGCGTCGCGGGGCCTGGACCGCAGCGCCTCGCCGAGCCGCCGCTCGGAGAGACCGAGTCCGTAGTGCGGTGCGGTGTCGAAGTAGCGGATGCCCTCGTCCCAGGCCGCGTCCACGGCCGCCGCTGCCTGTGCGGGGTCGACGGCGGTGAAAAGGTTGCCGATGGCCGCCGCCCCGAAGGAGAGCCGGGTGATCTCGACCGCGCTGCGCCCGAGCCTGTTCCGTTGCATGTCTCTGCCGTCTCCTGACGATGATCGCGTGGCACTCACAGCGAATATTCATCGGATCACTGGGGCGCGTCAACACCCTGAACGCGAAAATCACCGGCCGAGTACGGTGCGTTCTCGGAAATCAGTCCGATCTATCAGGCAGTGGGGGCGGCCTGTCGGTCGAGGGAATCCTCCCGGACCACGGCCGGGGGCGTGATCAGTGACCGCAGGTCCGCGAGCTCTTCCTCGATCGCCGTCGCCAGCCTGTCGAGGTCCGGCAGCGCCTTGCCGTCGGCGACCAGGCCGACCTGGACCCGCCCTCCGTACGTGGACAGGGCCACGGCCAGCGCCTGACCGCGGGCCAGGGGCGCCATCGGGTAGACGGCACTCAGCGGGCAGCCGCCGAGCGAGAGCGCCGAGCGCGGCAGGGGGACGCTGGTGACCAGGACATCGAAGAGAATCCGCGCCGCGTTCCCTGCCAGCTGTGCACCGAACCGGTGCACCAGCGGCGGCAGCTGATCGGCGAGTACGGCGACGGCTCCCGCCCCCCGCAGCGGCCCCGCCGACTTGTTGCGGTCCATGGCGGTCCGCACCGCGCGCAGGCGCGTCCGGGCGTCGGGTTCGCGAACCGGAAGCCCGAGGAGATAGGCGGAGAGCCTGTTCCCGTTGCTCGCCGCGGTGCGCGGCCTGCGTCGGGACACGGGGACCAGGGCGCGGGGGTCCGCGCCCGGCAGTTCCTCGTCGCGTTCGAGCATCCACCGTCGCAGGCCCCCGGCGACGACGGCGAGCAGCACGTCGTTGGCCGTGCCGCCCTCGGCCCGGCGGATGTTCTGCACCACGTCGGCGTCCAGTTCCGCCGTGGCCAGCCGCCGGGTGCCGCTGGAGCCCGCGGTGAGCGCGGTCGAGACGTGCAGGTCGAGACGGCTGGCCCGGACGACGGAGGCACCCACGCCCAGCGCCCGCCCGACCTCCCCGAGCCGGTCCAGGGCCATGCCCGCCACCTGGCGCGGCCCCGGCATCCAGGACCGCGGCGGCACGGGAACGCGTCGGCGTACCGCGCCCCGGCCGGCTCCGGCAGCGGCGATCTGGTCGAAGATCCCGGCACCGATGGCGACGGCGCGCATCCCGTCGGCGAGTGCGTGGTGCAGCTTCACGAGCACGGCGAACGGTCCGTCGTCGGCGCCGCTCAGCAGATACATCTGCCAGGGCGGCACCCCGCGTTCGAGCGGCTGCTCCATCAGCTCCCCGGCGAGCCGGGTCGCTTCCGCCATGAAGTCGCCCTCGTTCAGAACCACGCGTACGACGTGGCGGTGCACGTCGAACTCCTTGTGCACCGACCAGGCCGAGCCGCCGACGGGCAGCAGGACGTCCCGTACGCGCATCCGCAGCCGGGGAATCGCGGCGGCCCGTGTGCCGAGGAGGTCCAGGATGTCGGCGGGGCCGACGCCGGGTGCAGGGGAGAACACGGCGAGTGCGCCGAGGTGCATCGGGTGCGCGTCGGATTCGAGGTGCCAAAAGGCGAGATCAAGCGGTGCCAGGAGCTCGGTACCCAAGGGGTCCTCATGTCATGGAAGGCAGCAGGGCAGGACCGGGACGCGGAAGGGAGAGCGGGGCTCGCAGCCCATGCGCTCCACCGCACGCTCGCAGTCAATCGCCGACGAACGGTTACGGTCAAGTACAGACATGTTACGTAACGTTACTTTCAGGTAGGGCTACCCGCGCGCAGGGACGAGGAACTCGCACCACACGCACTTGCCGGTGCCCCGGGACTCCACGCCCCAGACATCGGCCAGCCGGTCGACCAGCATCAGCCCGCGCCCCGAGACCCCGGACTCCCCCGCGTCCCTGCGCCGGGGCAGCGCGCTGGAGCGGTCCTCGACATCGACCCGCAGCCGCCGCTCGGGGCCCGCGAGGACCCTGATCGTCACGATCGCCCCGCCGTCGGTGTGCATCAGCGCGTTGGTGATCAGCTCGTCGGCGGCGAGTTCGATCTCGTCGGCCCGCTCCGCCGCACCCCACGCCCGCACGGCGGCCCTGATCATGTGCCGGGCGGAGCTCAGCGCCTCCGGGTCGTTCTGTGCGACGTGCTGCTGAAGCCGGCCGCCGGGCTGCGGCGCGTGGGCCGCCTTGCGGCGCAGCAGGAGCATCGCCACGTCGTCCTCGCCGCCTCGCTCGTCGACCGCCTCGCAGAGGCGGTCGGCCAGGAGTTCGAGGTTCCTGGGCCCGTTGGTCACCAGGTCGACCAGGAGTTGCATGCCCTCGTCGAGGTCGGAACCCGGCAGCTCCACCAGGCCGTCCGTGTACAGCACCATCGTCTGGCCCGGGTCCAGCTCGACCGTACTGACCGGGTAGTCGAGCCGCCCGAACTCGGCTGACAGCCCCAGCGGCAGCCCGCCCTCGACCGGCAGCCGGCGGCAGCTTCCGTCGACGTCCCGGACGAGCGGGTCGACGTGCCCCGCGCGGACCAGCTGCACCACACCGGTCCGCAGGTCGACCTCGGCGTAGCTGCACGTCGCGAAGCGATCGGTGTCGAGCTCGTGCAGGAAGACGGAGGCCCGCGCCATGACCGTGGCGGGGCTGTGCCCTTCGGCGGCGTAGGCGCGCAGTACGATCCTGAGCTGCCCCATGACCGCCGCGGCGTGCGTGTCGTGGCCCTGTACGTCCCCGATAACGGCGCCGACCCGGCCGCCCGGCAGCGGAATGATGTCGTACCAGTCGCCACCGATGTCCCGGCCGAGCCGCGCGGACCGGTAGCGGACAGCGACCTGGGCCCCCGGCACCTCGGGGATTCTGCGGGGCAGCATCGCCTGCTGGAGACCTTCGGCGAGGTCGTGCTCCTGCTCGTACAGCATGGCGCGCTGCAGGCTCTGGGCGATCGAGCTGCCCAGGGCCACCAGCAGATTCCGCTCGTCGGCCGTGAACCCCGCCTTGTCGCTGTAGAGGAGCCCGAGTGCCCCGATGGGCCGGGCCTGCGCGATCAGGGGCAGATAGGCCGCTGCGGTGATCCCGAGGTGGCTGATGTGCGGCCACAGGATGGGGTACGAAACGGCGAAGTCGGCGGCCGACTCGATGAAGCGGGGTGCGAGGGTGCGGACGACTTCACTCATCGGGTACGGCTCGTCCGTACGGGTGTACCGGGTGCCCGGCACATAGGCGCCGTCGGGCCCGTCGGCCACCAGGTGGATGCGCCCGGACTCCAGCAGCCCCATGACGAGGCTGGCCGCACCGAGGTTGGCCAGGCCGCCCTGGGAGTTCTTCAGTACGTCGGTGACGTCCTTGACCGTCCGGGCGTGGGCGAGGGCGGCCGTGGTGCCCTCCACCACACTGGTCCGCTTCCGCCGCTCCTCGTCCAGTTCCCTGCGGGCCGTGGAGTCGGAGAGCTCCTGGGTGGCATCGCGGACGATCCCGATGATGCGGCGGGGCCGGCCGGTGCCGTCCCGGCGGATGAAGCCCTGGGTGTGGGTCCAGCGGAGCGTGCCGTCGCGCCGCAGGATCCGGAAGTACGCGCCGTAATTGCTGAGCCCGCTTTTGAGGGCCTGCGAGACCATCCCGTCGAGCCGCACGCCTTCATCCGTCGGCACCCGGGTGGACAGGGTGACCGGCCGGTTGTCGTACTCCTCGGCAGGCATGTCGAACACGTCGAGTGCGGGCTGGTCCATATGCATGAGTCCGCTGTCCAGATCCCAGTCGAAACTGCCCATTCGGTTCAGGGCGAGACTGAGGTCCGGGTGGGCGGGCCAGTCTTCCGGGAGTGACAGGGCACCCGCTACCCGATCATCCATATGCGCAACTCTGCCATCAATTGCCCGATTCTTCGAGCGATTCGACCGGCCCCTCCTCCGCACCACCGGCCGCCGTCAGCCGGTGAGGAGCTCAGCGGCGTCGGGCATCGGCGGCGCCGCTCCGTCCGGGTACTGACCGCCGTCGGAGAGTGCTCCGTCCGACTCGGCGGGCAGGTCGGACGGGGCGTCGTACAGCTCGGCAGCAGGCGCCTCCACGACCTCTTCCCGCGGCACGTCCGGGGGCGTTTCCACGGCCTCCCCCATCGGCTCACCGGGCGGCGCGGCAGGGGGGGGACTGCTGGTCTCCGCGGGAAGCGCGGGCGTCGGCGACTCCGGCCCGGACGTGGCCGTGGAGGCGTCCGGCGAGGGCACGATGCCCTCACCCGGGTCGAAGGCGGGCGGATCGTCAGGGGTCCCGTCCTGCGCCCCGTCGTCGCCGGCCTGCCGCTCGATCCAGGTGCTGTCGGCCACGTCGACGATGACGAGATGCGCGATCGACTGCGTGCTGGGCTCGATAACCAGGACCCGGTTGGGGTCGTAGCCCGCCCATTCCTTGCCGCGGTACGCCAGGGAGCCCTTCATGACCACTGGTGCGCCGAGCGGGTTGCCGCACGCGCAGCGGACGCGGGGTACGCCGTGGGTGTCGGCCAGCACGGCGGTACCCGCCTGGAGGAGGGACTGGAAGGCGGTGGGCGCCCCCTCGTCGTATCCGTGGCTGGTGACGCGGATGTCGGTCCGCAGGAGTACGGGGGTGAGTCTGCGCAGGAAGGCCGGGATCTCCTTCTGCCGGATTCCCGCACCTTCGGCGAAGGCGCGGCCCTTGGCCCGGTCCCCGGTCAGGACGCGCACCTGCTCCTCGACGTCGCAGCTCGCCACGGACCGGGTGCCGCCGTAGAGCCCGGGGGTGGACCCGGAGACGGTGCGGGTCGTCATCTCGGTGACGGCGGCGGGCGACGCGGTGGCCGCCGGGGGCGGGGCCCCGGCGGTCGACCTGGCGAACGGGTCGGGGCCCGGCCCCGCGACCGGCTGGAGGAAGAGCTCCTTGACCCCCGCCGCGCCCGGGGTGCCGTTCTCGCCGCCTCCCGCACCCTGGGCGCAGCCCGTGACGAAGAGGAGACCGACGGACAGGGCGGCGAACGCGGTACGCCGTGGATGTTGGGGTGAGGGCACTGAGCTCTCCTGCTTCACCTCGAACCGATGAGTCCCCCTCATCTCTGCCGCACCGCGCGCTCCTCCGCAAGCCGGACGACCGCCTCCCCCGCAGACACCCGGACAGACTTGAACGCGTTCAAGAAAGGCCCTAGTCTCAGTTTGTCGGTTGAACGCGTTCAAGAAATCGGGGGTATGTCATGTCCGTGCTGGTGAACCTGATCGTGATGCTGGGCATGCTCGTCGTCGTACCCGCCGGGCTGCGGCTGATGGACGCCCCGGAGCTCGACCGGATACGGCGGCTGTGGCCGCTCCTGGCCGCCCCCGGCGCCGTCGCGCTCTGGCTGCCGCGCGGCCTGCCCGCCACCGCGCTCGCCGCCGCCTACGCCCTGGGCGCCGTGGCCCTGGCGCTGCACGCACCGCTCCGCGCGGCCCGCACCCGCAGCGCGCATCCCACGGAGATCGCCCTGTACACCGCACTGGCGACCCCCTCGGTCGCCGCGCTCGCCCTGGTCGCCGAGCGCTCGGGGCACGAACTGTTCGGCTTCGACCTCGGAATCCTCGCGCTGACCGTGCCGCACTTCCACTTCGCCGGTTTCGCCGCCGCACTGGTCGCCGGACTCCTCTGCCGGGCCACCGACACACCGGCGGGCCGGTTCGCCGCGCTGAGTGTGCCGCTCGGCACCCTGCTCGTACTCATCGGCTACTTCATCGGGGACTGGGCCGAGCTGGCCGGGGCAGTCGTCCTGACGGCCGGCATGTGGGCGGTCGCCCTGCTGACGCTGCGCACCGTCCGCACCGACGGCCCGGACCGCACCACCCGGGCACTGCTCCTCACCTCGGCCGCGGTCCTCGCCGCCACCATGGTGCTCGCGCTGAGCTGGGCACTCGGCGAGGCCACCGGAATCCCCCACCCCACCCTCACCTGGATGGCCGCCACACACGGCCTCGGCAACGCACTGGGCTTCGCACTCTGCTCGGTACTCGCCTGGCGCCGGCTCCAGGACCGCACCCCTCCGGAAGGCAGGACCGCATGAACACCCTCACGTACCCCGAGGTCGGCGCCACCCTCCTCGGCCCGCTCCCCGACGGCTACCACCACCTCCACCACCGGACCCGGGTGGGCAGGGGCCGGGAGGACTTCGAGGCGGCAGGGGCCGCCGTCACCGGCTGGCGCATGCACCGCGCGGCGGGAGCCGGGATGAACGCGACAACAGCACGGGCCGAGGCCGGAACCGGCGTCACGGTCTCGCTGGGCATCGGCCCGCTCCGGGTCACCGCCCCCTGCGAGGTGGTCTGGGCGGTGCACGAGAGCCGGCGCATCGGCTTCGCCTACGGCACCCGTGACCGGCATCCGGAGCGCGGCGAGGAGTGCTTCGTGGTGGAGCTCGCCGACGACGGAACGGTGTGGTTCACGGTCATGGCCTTCTCCCGCCCGGCCAGCTGGTATGCCCGCCTCGCTGGACCGCTCGTCCCACCGGTCCAGCACTGGTACGCGCGCCGGCTCGGCCGCACCCTGCGCCAGATCGTCGCCACCCGCTGAGCATGACCGTGGCCGATACTGGAAGCGATGGAGTGGTTCACCGCAGATGGCTACTGGCTGAGCCGGCTGATCTTCCAGCGGGCTCTCGCCTCGCTCTACCTGGTCGCGTTCCTCGCCGCGGCGCTCCAGTTCCGGGCGCTGATCGGCGAACGCGGAATGCTGCCCGTGCCCACTCTTCTGCGGCACACCCACTGGCGCGTCGCTCCCGGTCTCTTCCGGCTCCACTACTCGGACCGCTTCTTCGCCGTCGTGGCGTGGACGGGCTGCGCCATCGCCCTGGCGCTGATCGCGGGCGTCGACGCGCACCTGCCGCTCTGGGCGGCGATGCTCCTGTGGGCACTGCCCTGGGTGCTGTATCTGTCGATCGTCCAGGTCGGTCAGGTCTGGTACGGATTCGGCTGGGAGTCGCTGCTCCTGGAGACGGGCTTCCTGGCGGTCTTCCTCGGCAGCGGCGACACGGCGCCGCCCGTGCTCGTGCTCTGGCTGCTGCGCTGGCTCCTGTTCCGTGTGGAGTTCGGCGCCGGGCTCATCAAGATGCGCGGTGACTCCTGCTGGCGGCGGCTGACCTGCCTGGACTTCCATCACGAGACCCAGCCGATGCCGGGCCCGCTGAGCTGGTTCTTCCACCGGCTGCCGAAGCCCGTACACCGGGTGGAGGTGGCCGCGAACCATGTCACCCAGCTCCTGGTCCCGTTCCTGCTCTTCACCCCGCAGCCGGTGGCGAGCATGGCCGCGGGGCTGATGATCGTCACCCAGCTGTGGCTGGTGCTGTCGGGGAACTTCGCCTGGCTGAACTGGCTCACCATCACGCTCGCCCTGTCGGCCGTCGACTGGTCCCGCATTGCCGGGGAGCCGCCCGCACAGTCCGCGCCGCCCCTCTGGTACGAGGTGGTGGTCATCGCCGTCACGGTCCTGATCCTGGCCCTCAGCTACCGGCCCGCCCGCAATCTGGTCTCCCGCCGCCAGGTGATGAACCGGTCCTTCGACCCGCTCCACCTCGTCAACACCTACGGGGCGTTCGGGAGCATCAGCCGGGTACGCCTGGAAGTCGTCGTCGAGGGCACCGCCGAACCGGTGATCCACGAGGGCACGCGCTGGCAGGAGTACGGCTTCCGCGGCAAGCCCGGCGATCCCCGGCGGCTGTCGCGCCAGTTCGCCCCGTACCATCTGCGGCTCGACTGGATGATGTGGTTCGCCGCGCTCTCCCCCGCGTACGCCCGGTCCTGGTTCGGGCCCTTCGTCGAACGGCTCCTGGAGAACGACCGCGACACCCTGCGGCTGCTGCGGCACAACCCGTTCCCGGACAGCCCGCCCGTACACGTCCGGGCCCGCGTGTACCGCTACCGGTTCACCTCGTGGCGCGAGCTGCGGGAGACGGGAGCCTGGTGGCACCGCGACCACGTGCGCGAGTTCATGCGGCCCGCCTCGCTCGCGGGAAGGCCGGGCACTCAGCGCTGAGCCCCGCCCTTCCGCTGGTGCGGAGGGACGGGGCCCGGAGAACAGCAGACCGGTGCGAGCGGTCAGTCGATGCCGGGCAGAATATGCGGCTCGGCGAGGTCGTCCTCGTAGCCGGCCAGCCGGATCGGTGCGGACCTGGCCCAGACCTCGATGTTCCGGAGCGCTGCGGGCTTGCGGGCCCGCGCTCCGTACCGTTCGTCCGGTCGCTTCTCGTGCTTCGTCAGTTCTGGCGTCACCGCGCACTCCTTTGTGTCGCGTAACCCCGGGCAATGTCGAGCCAACGGCCGAAGCCGTGCGTCGACCGCACCGGGGCAGGGGCAGGAACAGCTCGGTCGCGGTGGCGCCCGTAGGGGGCGGGACGGCGGCCCGGTTGCAGACCTGTCCCAGGACGGCCAAGGAATCTTTGTGGATTCCTCGGTGGCGTCCGTTCCACCCCAGCCTAACCAAATGAGCGCGCCCGCGCTCGACAGAACGTATGGCTTGGGTCACTTTCAGCCAACGATGCCGCCCAACCGGAGCGGTACGCGTACATACCGGGACAGAACGACGGCGGCCCGTGGACACGGACCGCCGTCGTCGTACTCGCTGTGCCGGGGTTACCAGTTCGCGGGCGCGTAGTCCTTGAGGAAGCACCCGAAGAGGTCCACGCCGTCCTCGCCGCGCACGATCGGGTCGTAGACACGGGCGGCGCCGTCGACCAGGTCGAGCGGGGCGTGGAAGCCCTCCTCGGCGAGACGCAGCTTGTCGAAGTGCGGGCGCTCGTCGGTGATCCAGCCGGTGTCGACCGAGGTCATCAGGATGCCGTCGGCCTGGAACATCTCCTGGGCGCTGGTCCGCGTCACCATGTTCATCGCAGCCTTGGCGGCATTCGTGTTCGGGTGCCCCGCGCCCTTGTAGCCGCGGCCGAAGACGCCTTCCATCGCAGAGACGTTGACGACGTACGCGCGACCGCTCGTCGACTTCTTGGCCGCGTCGGCCATCGCCGGGCGGAGCTTACTGATCAGAATGAACGGCGCCGTGTAGTTGCACAGCTGGGTTTCGAGCAGCTCCACCGGGGAGATCTGCTCGATGGTCTGCACCCAGGTGTTGGTGTCGACGACGTCGGGGACCAGGCCGCCCGCGTCGATGGCGCTGCCGTCCAGGTGCCGGGCGACGCTGGCGTTGCCCGCGACCAGAGCGAGGTCGGCGACCTGCTGCGCGTCGATGCCGGAGATTCCGGCGGGCAGCGTGGCCAGACCGTCCACCGCGCCGGAGCCGAAGACGCCGATCACATGGTGGGCGGGGAGTTCCCCTGCGGGGAGCGGGGCGCTCTCGCCCTCGACCAGCGCGGCGTAGGCGGCGGGCAGGCGGCGCACGGTCTGCGTCGCGTTGTTGATGAGGATGTCCAGCGGGCCCTGCTCGGCAACCTGGTCGGCCACGGCGACCACCTGTGCGGGGTCGCGCAGGTCCATGCCGACGACCTCCAGGCGGTGCAGCCAGTCCGCCGAGTCGTCCATGGCCTTGAAGCGGCGGACGGCGTCCTTGGGGAAGCGGGTGGTGATGGTCGTGTGCGCACCGTCGCGCAGCAGCCGCAGCGCGATGTACATGCCAATCTTGGCACGGCCACCAGTGAGCAGGGCGCGCTTGCCGGTGAGGTCTGCGCGGGCGTCGCGCTTGGCGCGGTTCTCGGCGGCGCACTTCTGACAGAGCTGGTGGTAGAAGTAGTCGACCTCGACGTACCGCGTCTTGCAGATGTAGCAGGAGCGGGGGCGCTCGAGTATCCCGGCGATCCGGCCCGCCTCGGTGACCGACGAGGGCAGGATGCCCTCGGTCTCGTCGTCGATGCGCACGGCGGAGCCTGTCGCGGTGGCCTCCGTGACCGCCTTGTCGTTGGCGGTCTTGGCGGCGCGGCGCTCCTGGCGGCGGCGCTGCTTCACCGTGCGGTAGACGCCCGCGGTGGCCCGGCGCACGGCGATCGCGTCCGGGTGGTCGATGTCGATGGTCTCGAGCTCGTCGAGCACGCTCAGGCAGACGGCGAGCCGCTCCGGGGCGATACCGGGACCGAACTCACCGGCTCCGGGATCGAGCTCCGGGCTGTCAACTGTCACCGTCATGGCCGTTCCTCTGTTACTCGAAGATGCCGGCCACAGGCTGCGCCAGGCCGCGTTACTACGGGCCGAACGCCCCGATCAAGTTTGCCATGGTCCGGCACGGCTCCGTTTCCCCCTCCGAGGGCACCGACGAATCCGGAAGGCATGACTTCGTTTAGGCCGGGCATACGAGGTTCCACACAATCGGCAACCAGGAGGACGACACCATGACGGCGATGTCAGTGCGAACCACCGGAACGGTCGGCACAGCTACGCCGCCGAATCACCAGGTAGGTACGCGGACATATGCCTCAACGGCTGCCGGTACGGGCGGACTTCCCTGGATCGAGGACACCGGGAAGGTGGCTCCGCAGGACGCCCGTGCACTGTCCCGGATGTTCTTCGACGAGTTGCGGACTCTCGAAGAGGGGACGCCCGAGTACCAGTACGCGCGCAACACCCTCATCGAGATGAATCTCTCCCTGGTGCGCTATGCAGCGTCCCGCTTCCGCAACCGCGGCGGTGACGACGCCGAGGACATCGTCCAGGTGGGCACGATCGGTCTGATCAAGGCCATCGACCGGTTCGACCTCGCCCGGGAGGTCGAGTTCGCCACCTTCGCCGTGCCGTACATCGTGGGCGAGATCAAGCGGTTCTTCCGTGACACCACGTGGGCCGTCCATGTACCGCGCCGCCTCCAGGAGCTGCGGGTCGATCTGGCGAAGGCCAAGGAGCAGCTCTCGGCGGAGCTGGACCGCGACCCCACCGTCGCGGAGCTCGCCGCACATCTCGACCTCCCCGAGGAGGAGATCATCGAGGGCCTCGTCGCGGCCAACGGCTACTCGGCCGGCTCCCTGGACACCCCTTCGGCGGACAGCGAGTCCGGTCAGGACCAGCGGGCGTACGCCGATCTGCTGGGCGAGGCCGATCCCGGCATGGAGAGCGTGGAGAACCTCCACACGCTGGCGCCGCTGCTGGAGAAGCTCGACGACCGCGAGCGCAGGATCGTGCAGATGCGCTTCGGCCAGGAGATGACGCAGTCCCAGATCGGTGACCGTCTCGGGGTTTCCCAGATGCATGTATCGCGGCTGCTGAACAGGATCGTGCAGCGGCTGCGCACCGGAATGTGCGTGGAGGCCTGAACGGCCGCGCGGCGAAGTGCGAAGCGTCTAAGATCTGGGGACATCCCCCGGAGTGGGATCTCTCGACGCGGGTAGACGAACGGCGAGATAAGGTCTCCGACCTCCCTGCGGCGCCTTGGCTGGAGCTATGAATGAACAGGCCACCTCTCGGCCGGACGAACCCGGTCAGGGGTTCCGGTGCACGGAGGTACTGCATACCGCCGAGGTGTTCGCGGGCGAGCCGGGCTGCATAGCGCAGGCCCGTGCGCTGGCGGACCGTTTCCTGACCCGGCTCGTGGCGGAGTGGCTCGCCGTGCTGCGTGAGCACACCCGCAGCGATCTGATGCTGGCGGTCAGCGAGCTGATCACCAACGCCGAACGCTACAGCCACGGTCCGTACCTGCTGGAGCTGGAAGGCACCGCGGAGAGCATCAGCGTCACGGTGTACGACAGCAGCACGGCGCTTCCCGTCCTCTACGCACCCGACCCCGCCCGCCTCGGCGGCCACGGGATGGAGATCGTCGTCGCCCTCTGCGACCGGCTCACCGCCGAGCGCGTACCGGTCGGCAAGCGCATCCGGGCCGAGTTCCAGCTCAGCACCTGAAGCGCCCGTCCCCGAAGCCTTGCGTTCCAGGGGTGGTCACCCGGGCGCAGTGATCGCGGAGGACCCCGGCCTGCGGTCGAAGACGCAGTCGCCGCAGAGGCCGCCGTCCGGGCACCGGTAGTACAGACAGCAGCTGCGCCGCCGGAACGCCGGGCCGTGCGGGGTGCCGGTGGAGGACAGGTCCGGGTGGTCGAAGAGTTCGGCGGCCAGGGCCCGCGCCCGTCCCGCCACGTCGGGGCGCCCGTGGGTGCGCGCCCACCCGACCAGTTCCCGTACGGCGCCGCCGAGCGCCGAGCCCGCATTGCCCCACAGCAGCCGCGGGGAGATGGTTCCTTCGGCACGCAGCGCGTCGGCGAGCGGCACGAGGTGCCCGAACTGGACGGCTTCCCGGATGCGGTCGGCGGTGCCTTCCAGCGTCTCCGTGCCCGACAGCCGGAGATCGTCGGGCGAGGTGTGCGCCGGGTCCCAGGAGAGCAGGTCGGGCGAAAGGTCCGGCAGCCGGCCGGACAGGGCGGCGGGGGCCAGCGCGATGGACCAGAGCCGGGCGGCCAGCCCCAGGTGCGCGATGGACGCGGCGACTCTGCGCTCGGGGGTACGCAGACGGCCGGCGACCGTGTCGACACGGGCCGTGAGGGGTGCGAGATCGCCCGCGTAGAGGCCGGCCAGCGGACGGTGGGCACCGCCGGGGACGGGCGCGGTACGCAGAGCGAAGAAGCCACCAGGCATGGGCGCTTCGGTCCGGTCCATCGTCTGCTCCCCCTCTGACCGGTTCCTGCCCGTCCGTCCCGTTCGACCACCCGCCGTGCCGGGTTCGGAGCTCACCGTACCCGCCGGAACTCCAACTTCTGAGCTCCTGGGCAAGGAGGACTACCGTCGAGAGGAGGACGTTGGACACGCTTTCGTACTACTAGAGCAGTACGTCGAATCGCCGCCTCTGGGACGACGACTCGGCGGCCCCGACAGGACATCGTGGTCTACATGAGCTCCCTCGCGCTGTCTGTGCTGCTGTCACTGATCTCCGCGGTCGCCTACGCGGCCGGGGCGATCGTCCAGGAGCGCGTCGCCGCCGGCCGGGACGGCCGCTCGTACACCGCCCTCCTGCGCAACGCCGCCTGGTGGGCCGCCGTCGCACTCAACGGCGTGGGTGCAGTGCTCCACGTGGTGGCCCTCGCCTACGGGCCCCTCAGCCTCGTCCAGCCCCTCGGCGCCCTGACGATCGTCTTCGCTCTGCCCATGGCCGCGCTGTTCGTGCGCCGCAGGGCGGGGTCGACGGCCTGGCGCGGCGCCGTCATGGCCACCGTCGGCCTCGCCGGCCTGCTGGCCCTGACGGGGAACGCCGAGTCGCACGCACTGGGCGGTCCGGAGCAGTTGATGCTGGCCACGGTGACGTTCGGCGGGGTGGCCCTGCTCTTCCTCGTCGCGAAGGGGCTGCGCGGTCCGATGCTGCGCAGTGTCCTGCTGGCCACCGGCGCCGGGATCGCCTTCGGTATGGGCTCGGTGTTCACCAAGACCGTTGCCGTGGAGTGGACGTCCGGTTCGGTGGGTTCGGGGCTGCCTACTCTGCTGGTGATCGCGGGTCTGGCGTCGGCGGGGCTCCTGCTGTCCCAGTCCGCGTACCGGGGCGCCGGCCTGACCGCACCGCTGGCGATCGTGACGGTGGTGAATCCGGTGGTCGCGGCGGCGGTGGGGATCACGCTCTTCGGCGAGCAGTTCCGTTACGGCATGACGGGCACCCTGCTCGCGCTGTTCTGCGGCGCGGTGACAGCGGGAGGGCTGATCCTGCTCACCACGGAGCGGCTCGGGGCGGAACGGACGGGCACGGCAGGGGGTGCGGTAACGGACGCGGTGCAGGACGATGCGGGCGACGTGGCCGAGGCCGTGCCCACGCCGCGGAGCCGTGCCGGTCGCCTGCCCGAGCCTGTGAGCCCGCCCGGGCCGTCGTCGCCCGTCGACGCTCCCTCCGAACCTTCGTTGGTGATTGACGCCAACGCGGGAGGGGGCCCCTCCCTGCTCAATGGGGTCTCCCCTGCTCGAACGAAGTTGAGAGCTTGGGGAAGAAGCCGAGAGCTTGGGGGAGCGCGTGCCAGGCCCCGCGAGCCCGGCGTGATCCAAACGAGAGGCCCTAGACCGGGAGCACCCGGCAGACCGGCTCGGTTCAGATCTTGACGCCGCCCGCCCTGAGGTAGGCCAGCGGGTCGATGTCGGAGCCGTAACCGGCGCCCGTACGGATCTCGAAGTGCAGATGCGGGCCGGTGCTGTTGCCTGTGGAGCCCGAGCGGGCGACCCGCTGGCCGCTGCTCACCTGCTGGCCCGCGCGTACGTGCAGCGCCGACAGATGCGCGTACTGGCTGTACCTGCCGTCACCGTGCCGGATGACGACCTCGTAGCCGTACGCCCCCGCCCAGCCGGCCGAGACGACCTTTCCGGCGGACACCGCCTTCACCGACGTACCGGTGGGGACGGGGAAGTCGACGCCCGTGTGGTAGCCGCTGGCCCACGAGCCGGACTGGTGGTACGGCGTGCCCGTGCGGGCCGCCACCGGCGCGGTGAGGCCGGACTGCTTCTCCGCGCGCTCCGAGGACCGGTCCGAACGCGCGCTCTTCTTCGGCTCCTGCTTGGCTTCCTGCTTGGCTTCCTGCTTGGCTTCCTTCTTCGGTTCGGACTTCGGGTCCGGCTTGGCTTCCCTCTTCGGTTCCTGCTTCGGTTCCTGCTTCGGTTCCCGCTTCGGTTCCCGCTTCGGTTCCTGCTTCGGTTCCTGCTTGGGCTTCGCCGTGGGGGCTGCCGACTGCTTCGGGGCGGCTGCCGGCGCCTTGGCCACGTCGAGGCTGAGCCGCTGCCCGGGGAGGATGAGGTCGGGGTCGTCTCCGACGACCTGCCGGTTCGCCGCGTAGAGGCGCTGCCAGCCGCCGCGGACCTGTTCGGCGGCGGCGATGCCGGACAGGGAGTCGCCGCCGGCAACCGTGTACGACTCCCGCTGACCGGGCACCGTCGTCGGCGTCGCGGAGGCCGCGGTCTTCGGCTGCGCGCGCGGGGTGGCCTTCTTCGGCGCGTCGACCCGCTTGGTCCCCTGCGACTGCGGGGCGATATCGGGGGCGTCGCCCCCGCGTGTCAGCCCCGCGCGTACGGAGCAGGCCGGCCAGGCGCCCGGCCCCTGCCCGTCCAGCACCTTCTCGGCGACCGCGATCTGCTGGTCCTTGGTGGCGAGGTCGGCGCGCGGCGCGTAGGCCGTGCCGCCGTACGCCGCCCAGGTGGACCCGGTGAACTGCAGACCGCCGTAATAGCCGTTGCCCGTGTTGATGTGCCAGTTGCCGGTCGACTCACAGGCGGCGACCTTCTCCCACACATCGGTCGGGGCAGCGCCCGCCGACGCCGCGGTGATGAGCGGGAGCGCGATGCCCGCGCCGCCCGCCGTCACTGTTAGCGAGGCACGGTTGATGCGGCTGGGCTGATATCTGCGGTGCCGTCCGTTCGCGGCCATGACTTGGCTCCCCCACTGGCAGTAGGACACGTCGCAATCGGCCAACTTAGGTGCAGCGGGCGGGTGATGACAAGGGAGCCAGGGGTGCGCGGCTGTCTGAGCCCCGCACGCCCGGCTCGTCGATGTGCCTTGGTTCGTGGCGGCGTACGAGGGCGCTCACGGCGCCAGAAGCGGAAACCCGGCCGTGCGCCACAACTCGCGGAACGCGACGACGGGCGTTTGTCCCACGCCTTCTTCGGTGTCCCAGACCATCACCGCGCCGGTGGCCGCGCCGGTCCGTGGCCAGCCGGGATCGCCGGTGGCTGCGAAGTCCGCCCAGGCCCGCATCATCCGCGCGGACAGCGCGCGATCGGCCGGTCCGGGAGGGCCGCCGATCAGGAAGTGGACGCTCTTTTCGTCGAGGGTGCCGAAGGCGAAGGGGACGTCCGCGCAGTGCCAGGCGCGGACCGGCCCGCCCTCGCCGCCCCGGCGGCGGTCGAAGCGCGACAGGTACGCCGTGCCACCTGCGCGGGCGTGGGACTCGGCCAGTCTGCTGCTGTATTCGACGAAGAGCAGATCTCCGTACACCGCCAGGAAGATGTCGAGGACCGGGGCTCCCGGCATGAGCGCGCGGTAGCCATCGACGAGTTCCGCCGGCAGACCGAAGTCCGCGGCAAAGGTGGCGAGTTGGTTGTCGGTGGTGATCTTGGCGCTGCTGCCTACCGCATCGAGCAGCCAGTACTCCTCCGTGGCATGGCAGACCATCAGGTCCACCTCGCGGCCGGCCCCTGCGGCGATCGCGGTGAGCGGGTCGGTGCGCAGGGTGTCGCCGTCCACGACCGGTCCGTAGATCGCCGGATCGTAGTGGCGCTGCCCGGACCAGGGATTCCGGCGGTAGGCGTCGACGACCTGGTCGGAGGCGGCGACGAGTTCCTTCGGGGACGCGGACAGCAGGCCCGCGCGGGACGGGGAGACGCCTGCCGCGGCGGCGACCTCGGCGGTCGTCCGTGCGGCGACCGCCACCGGCGCGCAGGCATTGACGGCGCTGTGGGCGACGGCGCGGTGGAAGAGCCCGCGTGCCCGCTCCATCACCATCAGGCAGGCGACCGCTGTCGCGCCCGAGGACTGGCCGGCCACGGTGACTCGGCCGGGGTCTCCGCCGAACGCGGCGATATGGTCGCGCACCCACTCCAGTGCGGCGATCTGGTCGAGCAGCCCCCGGTTGTCCGGGCAGGCGTCCTCGCCCTCGGCGGCCGGAACATGGCCGAACCCCTCGAAGCCCAGACGGTAGTTGAGGGTGACGACGACCAGTCCCTGCCCGGCGAGCGCGGCGCCGTCGAAGTCGGGCTGCGCGGAGGAGCCGAGGACGTAGGCGCCTCCGTGTATCCAGACGAGCACCGGGAGGGCGTCGCCTTCGCCTCCCGGGGTCCAGATGTTGACGGTGAGGATGTCCTCGTCGCCGGGCGACCAACTCGGGGCGCCGGGGAGTTCGGCCGACTGCGGTGCGACGGGGCCGAACTCCGTACAGTCCCGCAGGCCGTCCCAGGCGGAGGCCGGGCGCGGCGCCCGGAAGCGGTCGGCGCCGAACGGCGGTGCCGCGTAGGAGATGCCGAGCACGGCGACGATCCCACCGTCATGGGTGGCGGGCCTGCCCCGTACCCGTCCGGCCTCCGTCGTGAATACCTTCATCGTCACTCCCGTACTCGCCACCGTGCGCCTCCCCTGGGCGCGGGTTTCAGCATTTCAGGAAGCCGGCCCCGGCGGCCAACACCTTGATCGTCGCGATTGACGCATCTGGGATGTGAGTCGGCCGGTGGCCGGTGGCGAGTCGGGGTCCTACACCTCGGTGAGTTCGCGCACGGTCGCCATGTCGCTGAAGGGGAGCAGTGCCTCGCCGACGATCTGATGCGGCTCGCTGCCCTTCCCCGCGATCAGGACGATGTCGTCCGGGCCTGCGGCGGAGAGGGCGAAAGCGATCGCCTCCCGCCGGTCCACGAACCGTTCGAAGGGTGTTCCCGTCGCTGAGAGGGCAGGGGCGATCTGGTCGAGGATGCCTTCGGGGTCCTCGTGGCGGGGGTTGTCCGAGGTGAGGACGCAGAGGTCGGAGCCGGCCCCGGCGATCGTTCCCATGTCTGCCCGTTTGGTGGTGTCCCGGTCGCCGCCGCAGCCGAAGACGGTGATGACCCGGGCACCGGCGAATCCGCGAATGGTCGTCAGGACCTTGCTCAGGGAGTCCGGCGAGTGGGCGTAGTCCACGATCACCGAGGTCCCGGACAGCGTCCTGACCCGCTCGAAACGGCCCGGGATCTGCGGCATCTGTTCGAGCGCGGCGACCAGTCCGGCCAGATCGTGGCCGAGGACGTGGCAGGCGGCCACCGTGGCGAGTGCGTTGGCCACCGAGAAGCGGCCCGGTGAGGGGATCGCGGCCGGATACTTGCGGCCGTCGTGATGCAGGGTGAACCGCGTGCCGGAGGCGTCGACCGTGAGGTCGGTGGCCCGGTAGTCGGCCTCGGCGTCGAGGGCGTACGTGGTCACGGCGCCGGGCGCCGCGTCCCGGATCGCGGCGCCGACCGGGTCGTCGACGTTGATCACGGCATGCCGGCACAGACCCTGGAACAGCCGCAGTTTGGCGTCCCGGTAGTTCTCCATCGTTCCGTGGTCGTCCAGGTGGTCCTGGGTCAGATTGGTGAAGACCCCGACATCGATGAACGTGCGGTCCACCCGGTGCGTCAGCAGACCCATCGAAGTGGCCTCCAGCACCACGGTGCCGACACCGCGGTCACGCATGCAGCCCAGCAGGTACTGGAGGTCCGGCGTCTCCGGGGTGGTCAGGACCGACTGCGGCATCGGGATCAGCTCGTCGCCGATCCGGCTGCCGGCTGTCCCGATGACCCCGGCCTTCGCGCCTTCGGCGATCCGCAGCACGGATTCGACCATGTACGAGACCGACGTCTTCCCGTTCGTTCCGGTGATCGCGATCATGTCCATCTGACGGCCGGGTTCACCGAAGTAGCGCGAGGCGACGACGGCAGCCGCGGCCCGGATGTCGGGCACCCTCACCACACACACGTCCGCCGCGGGTGCCGGGTGCTCCGGTGCCTCGGGGCCGACGAGCACTGCCGCCGCCCCGCGGGCGACCGCCGGTGCGACGGCTTCGGGGCCCCCGCCCTGGTAGCCGGGTACCGCGACGAACAACGAGCCGGGCGCGGCCAGTTCGGCGTCGAAGGTGGTGCCCGCCGTGATCGACGTCTGCGCGGGGTCGCCCTGGAGAATCTGGTGTTCCTGTCCGGCCAGCAGCTCGCTCAGCTTCACAGTGATCCCTTCGAAGTGGCTCGGCCCGGTGGTGCGGCCGTCGCCGGACAGCAGCACACCGGCGGTGTTCCGGGGCTGCGTGGTGATGTGGAGCCGGTGGTGGATCGCGCGTCCGGGAGAACGGGACGCGAAAGTTCAGCGGGGCAGGACGCCCGCCGTGTTCGGAGAGAGGCAGCGGTCAGGGGCGGAGCCCCTGCCAGAACCGCTGGAGGTCACTGACCGTGACCGGATGGAGAAGATCGCTAGCCGTGACCGTGCAGAGCGGTACGCCCGGTCCCGGGCACGCCGGTAGCGGCGGTGCTCACCGGTCCGGTGGCCACCGGACGGGCCATGGCCGGGCGCAGCACGGAGGTGGCCTGCGGCAGGCTCTCCCTCGTGGCACGTGTATGACCCATGGGCCGAGTGTACGTCCGGTCGGACCCTTCCAGTTCCGCTCCTGGGTCCCGCTGCGCTCCCTCCGGAACCGGGGATGCCGAGCCCTTCCGTTGGCGACTCGTCGCGGACCGGAGTGGAATTGCATACAGGGGGACGTCGCCCCCGGACCGAAAGGACATGCCATGACTGACAGCGAACGGGGGGACGATGTCTACCAGCCCCAGGAACCGGAAGCCTCCGACCCGAACGAGGTCCTCGATGTCGAGGACACTCTGGACACCACGGGCGTCACCGACATCCTCGATGCGGGGTACTCCCCGCCGGAGCGGCCGTGGGCCGTCGACGACGAGGGCACCACCGCGGCGGAACAGCACGACGGGGAGTCCCTCGACCGGCGGCTGACCCGGGAGCTGCCCGATATCTCCGACACGGACGAGGGCCCGGGCGACCTGGCGGAGGGCGACGGGGAGCTCTGGGACGCCGAGGTCGGCATCGTCCGTGCCGGCCGGCTCACCCAGCAGGCGGACGGCAGCGTGCCGTACACGCTGACCGCTCAGGACGTGGGGATCGACGGAGCCGCCGCCTCGGCCGAGGAAGCCGCCATGCACGTCGTCGACGACGAGGAGGAACCGCTCGACGCCACCCCTCTGGACGACGAGTCCCCGCCGGCGGGAGAAGTGACGACGCGCTGAACCCGTCGGCGCCACCGCACGTATCCATCCGGTCGCCCCCACCGGAACCCCACAGAGTTCAGGAGCACACCACAGATGACCGGCACTGCGCAGATCGGCGTCACAGGGCTCGCAGTGATGGGCCGCAATCTCGCCCGTAACTTCGCCAGGAACGGCTTCACCGTAGCCGTGCACAACCGTACGACCGCCAGGACCGACGACCTGGTCAACGAGTTCGGGGACGAGGGCACGTTCGTTCCCGCGCACACGCCGGAGGAGTTCGTGGCCGCCCTGGAGCGCCCGCGCCGCCTCGTCATCATGGTGAAGGCGGGCGATCCGACCGACGCGGTGATCAAGGAGTTCGCCCCGCTCCTCGACGAGGGTGACGTCATCATCGATGGCGGCAACGCCCACTTCGCGGACACCCGCCGCCGCGAGAAGGAGTTGCGCGAGCGGGGTATCCACTTCGTCGGCACCGGCATCTCGGGCGGCGAGGAGGGCGCGCTGCACGGGCCGAGCATCATGCCGGGCGGCTCCACGGAGTCGTACGCGTCCCTGGGACCGATGCTGGAGAAGATCGCCGCCCGCGCCGACGACGGCACTCCCTGCACCACGCATATCGGTCCCGACGGCGCCGGGCACTTCGTGAAAATGGTCCACAACGGCATCGAGTACGCGGACATGCAGCTGATCGCGGAGGCGTACGACCTGCTGCGTGCCGTCGCGGGCTACTCCCCCGCGAAGATCGCCGAGGTGTTCCGCACCTGGAACACCGGCCGCCTCGATTCGTATCTGATCGAGATCACGGCCGAGGTCCTCGCCCATACGGATGCGGCTACCGGAAAGCCCTTCGTCGACATCGTGCAGGACCGGGCCGAGCAGAAGGGCACCGGCCGCTGGACGGTGCAGATCGCGCTCGACCTGGGCGTTCCCGTGTCCGGGATCGCCGAGGCCGTCTTCGCACGGTCGCTCTCCGGCCATGTGGACCTGCGCGAGGCCGCCCGCGATCTGGCGGGCCCGTCGGCCGTGCCGCTGAGCGGCACCGAGGCGGCTGCCTTCGCCGACCGGGTCGAGCAGGCGCTGTACGCCTCCAAGATCGTCTCGTACACCCAGGGCTTCCATCTGATCCGGGCGGGCAGCGAGGAGTACGACTGGGACGTCGACCTCGGTGCCGTCGCGGCGATCTGGCGGGCCGGGTGCATCATCCGGGCGGCGTTCCTGGACCGCATCAGGGCGGCGTACGACGTGCGGCCCGAGCTGCTGAGCCTGCTCTCCGACAAGCAGTTCGCCCAGGAGATCGGGGCCGCCCAGGACGACTGGCGGACGGTGATCGCCGAGGCGGTGCGCCAGGGTGTGCCGACGCCCGGATTCGCCGCCGCGCTCTCGTACTACGACGGGCTGCGCGCCGGCCGGCTGCCCGCCGCACTGACCCAGGGCCAGCGGGACTTCTTCGGCGCGCATACCTACCGGCGCACGGACCGGGAGGGCTCCTTCCACACGCTCTGGGGCGGTGACCGCTCCGAGGTCTCCGCCGGCTGAGCGGTTCGCCCGGGCGGCCCGCCCCGCATGCGGGCGGGCCGCGGGCGTGCGTTAGTAGCAGACGAGTGCCGCTGTCGTGCCGCACCGCCGACACCACCCCATGGAGTGCGCGCATGACCGACGCCGTCCCGGACCCTGTCGCGGTCCAGCCCGTCGTAGCCCCGCTGACCAATGCCGCGCTGATTCTGGTCGGCACGATCGAACCGGGCGGCGAGGACGCCGTACGCGACATACTGCCGAATCTCCCGGCGGTGGCCCGTTCGCTCGGTTTCCGGTATCCGGATGCGGGGCTGGCCTGTGTGATGGGGTTCGGGTCCGAGGCGTGGGACCGGCTGTTCGCGGGGCCCCGGCCCGCTCAACTGCATCCGTTCCGTGAGCTGCGCGGGCCCCGTCACCATGCACCGGCCACTCCGGGCGACGTCATCTTCCATATCCGGGCCGAGCGGATGGACGTCTGTTACGAGTGGGCGGCGCAGTTGCTCGAGCGGCTCGGCGGGGCGGTGCGGATCGTCGACGAGACGCACGGGTTCCGCTACTTCGACCACCGCGATCTGCTCGGCTTCGTGGACGGCACCGAGAATCCGGTCGGTGCCGTCGCGCGCTCGGCGGCCATCGTCGGCGACAGTGATCCGGAGTTCGCGGGAGGCAGCTACATCATCGTGCAGAAGTACGTGCACGACCTCGCGTCCTGGAACTCACTGACCACCGAACAGCAGGAAATGGTCATCGGGCGCACGAAGTTCACCGACATCGAGATGCCTGACGACGTCAAGCCCGCCGACTCCCACATCGCCCTGAACACCATCACCGATCCGGACGGGACCGAGCACGACATCCTGCGCGCCAACATGCCGTTCGGCAGCTTCGGGGAGGGCGAGTTCGGGACGTACTTCATCTCCTACGCGGCCGATCCCGATATCACCGAGCAGATGCTCCGCAATATGTTCCTCGGGAGTCCGCCCGCCACGCACGACCGCATTCTCGACTTCTCGACCGCGATCACCGGCTCCAATTTCTATGCTCCTTGCGCCGATTTCTTCGACGCCCCGCCGTCCCCGCCCGCCCTCCCCGGTGCCGAGGCTCTGCCGGAACCGGCGTCCGCGCCGGTTGCGAAGGCCACGGACCCGGCGGTGGTGCCGGACGAGGGCTCGCTGCGAATCGGCAGCCTGCAAGAAAGCGCCCCGCGATGAACAACCTCCACCGCGAACTCGCCCCCGTCACGGAAGCCGCCTGGGAACAGATCGAGGAGGAGGCCCGGCGCACCTTCACCCGTCATGTGGCCGGCCGCCGGGTCGTCGATGTGACCGGCCCCGACGGTCCGACGCTGGCCGCCGTCGGCGACGGCCATCTGCGTGACATCGATCCGCCCGCTCCCGATGTGCTGGCCAGGGCCCGTACCTCGACGCCGGTCATCGAGTGGCGGGTGCCGTTCACCGTGTCCCGGGCCGCCGTCGACGATGTCGAGCGCGGTTCCGAGGACAGTGACTGGCAGCCGGTGAAGGACGCCGCGCGTACCTGCGCGTTCGCCGAGGACATGGCCGTCATCGACGGGTACGGGGCAGGCGGGATCACCGGTCTGCGCAGCGGTTCCTCGCACGGCCCGCAGCCGCTGCCCGCCGACGCCCGCGACTACCCGGCGGCGGTGAGCCAGGCCCTGACCCGGCTGCGGCTCGCGGGTGTCGACGGTCCGTACCGGCTGCTGCTGGGAGCGGACGCGTTCACCGAGGCCACGGAGACCTCCGACCACGGGTATCCGGTCGCGACGCATCTGGGCCGGCTGCTCGACGACCAGATCCTGTGGGCGCCCGCCGTGACCGGCGGAGTGCTGCTGTCCACCCGGGGCGGTGACTTCGAACTGCGTCTGGCCCAGGACCTGTCGATCGGTTACGAGCACCATGACGCGACCAGCATCCACCTCTACTTCCACCAGGCGTTCACCTTCCGCATGCTGACGCCGGAGGCCGTGGTCCCCCTCATCGCGTGAGGGGGACCACGGCCTCCGAGAGGCCTAGGCTCCCGGAGCGACGGTCCAGCTGAGCCGGTCCGTGGCCAGCGCTCGGACCGCGGGGTCGCGTACCGCGTCCGTGCGGTCGGTCAGGGTCGCGGTCACCCGATGGCGGCGCCCGTCGTTACGTACGCCGAGCGAGGTGACGGTGACTGTCGTACGGCCGCGTGCCGCGGCCCTCTCGACGCCGTCTACGTACCAGTGCAGTTCGGGCCGGGCCAGCGCGCCGAGCGGGGCCACATCCACCGTGATCGGCTGTGCGGAGCCGATGGTGTCGTCCGTGCCGACGGTGCTGCTCAGCCCGTTGCCCGCGCGGTAGAAGCCCGCGATCATCGCCTCGCGCCCCGGCAGGTTGAACTCCGTGCTGCTCAGCTCACGCATGATCGAGGTCCCGGTCGGCCGGAAGATGCCGTACGGGTAGTAGAAGCTGCCCTCGTACGTGCCGACCGTGCCGCCGGTGGGGTCGGGGCGGTCCAGCCAGCGGTACCACTTGGCCCGCTTGGCGGTGAGCTGCGCCGGTGTGTACGTGGTGGAGTTGATCCCGGCAGGTTCGCGGCCGGTCCAGGTGCCGTAGGACTCGTACGTGTACTCGTCGTCGAGCAGGCCGACGGAGTGGCCTATCTCGTGGGCGGCGATCAGGCTGGACGAGGCGTGGTCGGAGGAGAGGGTGGAGACACCGTTGAAGGGGTAACCCTCGTCGGTCAGACCGGAGTAGCCCGCACCGCCGTACTTGGTGGAGTTGGAGACGACGACCACGAGGTCGGCGGCCGGGGCCTTGGCCGCGTAGGACGCCACCTTGTCGATGTCGGCGCAGATCAGCCGTTCGATGTCCTCGCACCAGAAGTAGCTTCCGAGTGCGGTGTCCTTGACCTGGTCGGCGGTCGGGTCGCCGGTGATTCCGGACTCGTTGGAGACCGCGTCCACGGTCCAGACGTTGAAGAGTCCCTGGTAGCTCTTGTACGGCTCGATGTCGGTGATGTCGGCCCACTTGGCGGCGGCGTCCGCGTGGAAGTCGCCCTGCTGGGCTGCGGTGTAGCCGTCTCCGACGATCACGATGTCGAGGCGGTCCTCGGTGCTGCCGGTCACCGCGAGTCCGTCCGCCGTGCCGTCCACGGCGGCCTCGGCCGCGGAGAACGGGGCAGTGGTGCGCGCACCCTGTCCGCTCTGTCCGTGCCCGTCCGCCGGGACCTGTACGGTGCGGCCCTCGCCACCGGGTTCGGGGAAGTACTCGGCCTTGAGCCGGTCGGGCTCGTCACCGGCGGTCAGGGACGCCCGGTCGGCCGGGGTGGCCGAAGCGGCGGGGACGGCCGTGACGGCAGCCGTGGCCAGCAGGCCGGCGAGGGCAAGTCCTGACATGAATCCTGTGGTTCGGCGCGTGCCGAGGCGTAGGCGCATGTACAACTCCTTCAAGTCACCGCGGCGACTTCGAGTCCCCGCGGCGTTCGGCGCGGTGAGTGGGTACGGGGGGACAGAAAGTCCCGGCACTTAACGTCAGAGTTAAACTGACTTAATGTGCCGCTTAACCTAGGGGTCGCGGCGATGCGGAACAAGACCCCGGAGCAAGGGAGTTGACGCCCCAGACGGCGTCCTCACTCGGGGTCGGGACGCGCAACAGGGCGGAAAGGGTGACGCAGTGGGCGAGAAGCAGGCGGCAGGAAAGAACCCCGGGCGCAAGCAGTCCGACGATCCCGGCGCCATCGGCCGGAGAGTCCAACACCTCCGTACGGAACAGGGCCTGACGCAACGCCAATTGGCGGAGCCCTCGTACACACCGGCGTACATCTCCACCCTGGAGGCCGGCCGGGTCCGCCCTTCGGAGGCCGCCGTCCGCCATCTCGCCGAGCGCCTCGGCGTCACGTACGAGGAGCTGGCCACCGGCCGCCCGGCCCATCTCGCCACCGGCCTCCGGCTGAGGCTCGTCGAGGCCCAGCGCACCCTGGCCACCGGAGCGGCCGAGGACGCGGCCGAGGAGTACACGGGACTGCTGGGTGAGGCCGGGCGCCTGGGGCTCGACCCGGAACGGGCCAGTGCGCTGCTGGGACTTGGGCAGTGCGCGCTGGAGACCGGGGATCTGCCCGCGGCCCGCCGGCACTTCGAGGCGGCCGAGAAGGCGCTCGCCGACGCACCGCTCCCGCAGCGGGCCCCGGCCGTCCGGGGCCGGGCGGTCGCGCATCTGCTGGCGGGTGAACTCCGGTACGCCTGCTATCTGCTGGAGAGCGCCATCGACGAGCTCAACCACTCCGGCCTCCAGGACCCCGGCGCGCTCCTGCTGCTCTACACGGCGGCGATCGCACCGTACATGGACATGGGCGCCCACGCCCGCGCCGCCCAGGCGGGCGAACTGGCGCTGGCCCTGGCTCCGCGGGTCTCCGACCCGGAGCTGGTCGCGGGGCTCCACCGCGGGGTCGCCCGGACGCTCATCGCGGCAGGCCGCATCGCAGAGGCCGACGCTTCGCTGGCCAAGGCCGCCGAGATCTACCAACAGCTCCAGATCCGCACGGAGATGGCGCACTGCCACTGGATGCGCGGCTACGTCCGCGCGCAGGACGGCGATCTGAACGGCGCCGAGAGCGAACTGCGCGCCGCCCGCGACATGCTGGCGTCCAAGCGCGCCGCGCTCTACACGGCGCAGGTCGAGGTGGAGCTGGCCGATGTACTGCGCAGACAGGGCAGGGAACAGGATGCGGAGGAGCTGCTGGAGCGCCTGATCGGCGAACTCCACCCGGACCGGGGATCGGTCCACGCGGCCGGAGCGCACCGGCTCCTCGGTCTGATCTGCGAGGAGAAGGGTGCGCTCGAAACGGCCGAGGAGCATTACGTCAACGCGCTGGCCCTGCTGGAACGGGCGGGCGCGGCGGGTGATCTCGCCGACATCTGCCGCCTGCTGGGCGACCTGTTGCGCAGAACGGGCCGTACGGAGGCGGCACTTGACGCCTACCGCACGGGACTCGGCCACCGGGCGACCCCGGGAAGCACCACCCTGGGCCCCGCGCCCGTACGCCCGCAGCAGCCGCTGTCCCACGGCACTCCGACGTGACAACCGAACCGTCTCGCGACGTGCCGGTGCGGGGCAGCACGCTGCGCGACATTCTCGCGTTCGCCGACAGCGGGACGGTGCGGCTCCTGCTCGCGCCCGCCGGTCAGGATGTCGCCGTCCGGGGCGTGGTGTTCGGCGACGAGGAGGGCACGCACTCGGCCGAGGCGTGTGCGGTGCTCGCGGTCGGACCGCCGGTCTCCTCCGCCGAGGCCGTGGCGCCGGTGCGCGAGGCGGCCGCGCGCGGGGCCGGTGCCGTGGTGCTGCGCGAGACGGAGGGCATGCCTCCGGCGCCCGAAGTGCTTGCGGCGGCCGAGGAGTCGGGGCTCGCCCTGCTGACCCGGGCGGCGTGGGCGGACTGGACCGACACCGCGGCGCTGCTGCGGTCCGCGCTGTCGTACTCGGGGACGGAGCGCGCCGAGGAACCGCCGGAAGAGCCCGACGGCACGGCGGGCGGTCTGAGCGCGCTCGCCTCGGCCATCGCCGAGTACACGGGTGGCGCGATCACCATCGAGGACACCCGGTTCCGTGTACTGGCGCACTCCGCCACCCGGCCCGAGGCCGACGGGGTCCGCCGCTCCACGATCCTCGGCGGCCGGGTCCCCGAGTGGCGGGTGGCCGAGCTGCGCCGCAGCGGGATTCTGCACGCGCTGTGGACCTCCCGGGACGTCATCCACCGCCCCGCACACGGCGACAGTCCCGAACGCCTGATCATCGCCGTCCGCAGCGGGCCGGAGGTGCTCGGCTCGATCTGGGTGGCCGCCGACGGCCGCAGCCTCTCCCCGCAGGCACCGGACGCCCTGCGCCGGGCGGCGGAGGTCGCGGCCCCGCACCTGGTGCGGCACCGGCTGCGCGAGAGCGCGGCCGTACGACGTCACGACCACGCCCTGCGCGGACTGCTCCACGGGCGGGGAGACCAGCGCACGCACGCCTGGTCGCTGGGCCTCTCCCCCGACGCCCCGTGCGCGGTGCTGGTCGTCGAGCGGGCCGACGGCGCCCGGCCGGCCACCGATCGCACCCTGGACGTGCTGGCCCTGCAGGCGGCCTCGTACCGTTCCACGGTGCTGGTGCTCCGCGAACGGGACCGGCTGCTGATCCTGCTGCCCGTAGGCGACGCCCGGGACCGGGACGTCGTACGGATGGCCAGGGAGCTCGACGCGCTCGCGGTGTCGCTGCCCGGAGGTGTCCCCGTCCGGGTGGGGGCGGGTTCCGTCGTCGCGTCCGCCCTCGGCGCCGCCGCCTCGTGCGAGGAGGCGGTCCTCGTCGCACGGGTACTGCGCGAGCGCGAGAGCCGCGGCCGGGCGGAAGGCGAGCCGCGCTGTGCCACGGCCGCCGAGGCCGGCCCCTCGCTAGACGTCCTTCGGGTCCTGGACGCCGTACGGCCCCTGTGGGAGGCGGGCAGCGGGCCGGTGCACGATCTCGTACGGACCGACCTGGCGGCCGGTGGCGAGCTCGTCCGCTCGCTGGCCGCCTACCTCGATGTGTCCGGCGATGTCGCCCGAGCGGCGCAACGGCTCGTCCTGCACCCCAATACTCTGCGTTACCGGCTGCGGCGCGCCAGGGAACGCTTCGGTGTGGACATCGACGACCCCGACACCCGGCTGCTCCTCACACTCGCCGTCCGCCTCACGGCCGGGACCTTCAGCGCCGAGAGCTGAGCGTTTCGGTACGATTTAGTAGGGCAGTTGCCCGTACGGCCAAGGTTCCGCGCGAGTCTTGGCCCGTTCGACAAAGACCTGTGGGGCCGCCATCAACGACTCTCGCGGTATGACGCAGATGACTCCCGCGACTCCCGTCGCTCCGGCCGGTTCCGTCCGATTCGCCGACGCGGTCCGCCAGGCGGTGGCGGACGGCTTGCTGGGCGAACACCAGCCCGTCGCCGGCTTCATCGACACCGATGGGGTACGCGAATCCGTGGCGGCGCTGTGGGACGCCTTCCCCACCATGCCCGGCACCCTCCACACCTTCGCCGCGAAGGCCGCGTCCCTCGTCCCCGTACTGCGCCTGCTCGCCGACTGCGGCATGGGGTGCGAGGTCGCGAGCCCCGGTGAACTGCGGCTCGCGCTCGACGCCGGATTCGCCCCCGCGGACATCGTGCTCGACTCCCCCGCCAAGACGCGCGAAGAGATCAGGCTGGCACTCGCCCTCGGGGTGGCCATGAACGCCGACAGCTTCGACGAACTGCGCCGGATCGACGAACTGCGTACCCCGGACTCGGTGTCCGTCCTCGGACTGCGGGTCAATCCGCAGGTCGGCAGCGGCTCCATCGGAGCGATGAGCACGGCGACGGCGACCTCGAAGTTCGGTGTGGCGCTCCGCGACGAGGGCGCTCGCGAAGCCGTCGTACGGGCCTTCGCCGCGCGGCCGTGGCTGACCCGTCTGCACGCCCATGTCGGCTCGCAGGGCTGCCCGTTGGAGCTCATCGCACGGGGCATCGCGGAGACGTACGAGCTCGCCGAGGAGATCAACGGTGCGCTGCGCACCCAGCAGATCACCAGCATCGACATCGGCGGCGGGCTGCCCGTCAATTTCATCGACGACACAGTCCGGCCCTCGTACGCCGCATACGTGGCCGCACTCAAGGAAGCGGTGCCTGGACTCTTCGACGGCCGCTATGCGCTGGTCACCGAATTCGGCCGCTCGCTGCTCGCCAAGAACGGTTTCATCGGGGCCCTCGTGGAGTACACGAAGGACGCGGGCGGGCGCAGGATCGCCCTCACCCACGCGGGCGCGCAGACCGCCACACGTACGGTCTTCATGCCCGACGCCTGGCCGCTGCGCGTCGGGGCGTTCGACGCACAGGGGCGGCCCGGCACCGGGCCGCTCCTGGTCCAGGACATCGCGGGACCGTGCTGCTTCGCCGGAGACGTCGTGGCGCACGGCCGGGAGCTGCCGGAGCTGCGGGAGGGCGACTTCGTCGTGCTGTACGACACCGGGGCGTACTACTTCTCCACCCCGTGGGCGTACAACAGCCTGCCCAGGACCGCCGTGTACGGCTTCAGCCGGAGAGCGGGCGGCGAAGGGGTGCAGTTCGCTCCGGTGCGCGACGCGCAGTCACTGGACTCGATCGCGGCGGAGAGCGGACTGGCGCATGCCGACGCCCTCACGCGGCTCGGCACCCGGGCGCAGATTTAGTAGCCATGTACATAGTATCCATGTACTCTATTTCCCATGAGCAGCACTGACGGCACGAGCCGGCCACCCGCGGGTCCGACCCCGGGATTCCTCGTCTGGCGCCTTTCGATGAAGTGGCGCGTCGCCGTGGACCGCGCACTGGCACCGCTGGGGCTGACCCACGCGCAGTACTCGCTGCTGGGGTCCCTGATGGATCTCCAGCAGGACGGGACCCGGCCCAGCCAGCGCCGGCTGGCGGATCACACGGGCCTCGAACCGCTCTACGTCTCGAAGCTGGCCCGAGCGCTGGAGACCGCCGGTCTCCTGGAGCGCACTCCGGACCCGGCCGACACCCGTGCGGTGCAGCTGTCACTCACCGAGCAGGGCCGCGCGCTCACCTCGCGCGCGGTCGTGCTCGTACAGCAGCTCATGGACCGGCTCCTGGAGCCGCTGGGCGGACTGGGCGGCACGGACACCGGCGCCTTCGCCCGCGATCTGACCGCCCTGCTCGACGTACCCCTGCACGCGCCATCGACCAACGAGGAGTAGCCATGTCCAGCACACCCACCGTCAACGGCCAGATCATCGGCCAGGCCCACTACGCCACCCGGGCCGTTCTCGAACAGCTGCTGGCCCCGTCCGGGACCACCTTCCACCAGGGCCTGGCGCTCAACGCGACCGCGGACAACGGCGGCACGACCGAACGCGCCGGGCTCGTCGCCCGGATGACGGGATCGCTCAAGATCGACCGGGCGACGGCCGACGCCACCCTCATGGAGCTGACTGCCGCCGGACTGCTCGAAGAACTTCCGGGGGACGGGACCCGCCTCACGCTCACCGAGGCCGGCCGCGAACGACAGGAGGACATTCGGACGGGGACCGCCGCCATCGCCGCGCGTCTGTACGCCGGCCTTCCGGCGGAGGACCTGGCGGCAGCGGGCCGTGTACTCATCGCGCTGACGGCCCGGGCGAACGCCGTACTCGCCGAGGCCGTCTGACCGGCCGGCGCGTTCCCCTCAGCCGGCGGGCTGCGGCGAGGGCTCGGGGTCCGGCACCGGGTCGGGATTCGGCGTGGGCGGCTGCGGAATGGGATCAGGCGCCGGGCCCGGCGGCATGGGGCCGGGAGCCGGCGGTCCGGGGGCCGGTGGAGCGGGCGGGGTGGGCGGCGGCCCCGGCAGCGGCCCGGGCGGGCCC
Source organism: Streptomyces sp. NPDC057136 (assembly GCF_042670885.1). NCBI lineage: Bacteria > Bacillati > Actinomycetota > Actinomycetes > Kitasatosporales > Streptomycetaceae > Streptomyces > Streptomyces sp. NPDC057136. Next base: position 17,540 of record NZ_JBHUUV010000026.1, on the reverse strand, counting down.
GGGACGGGGTTGGGCGTCGGCGGGGGCGGCAGCGGGTCGGGGTAGGGATGGGTCATCTCGGTCCTCCAGCCTCCGAAGTCGTACGAGTGGAACGCATCTCCACCGTCTCCCGGAGCGGCTGCCCGCGCCTGCCGAGTCCATACACCCGAATCGGCGATTTCAGAACATTTCGGGGTGCGACCTGAGCTGCCGCTCGGCCTCCCGCACCAGCTCGACCGGCGCCTCGGGGGCGTCGTCGGGGTGCCGCACCGCCCACTTCGCCGCGTACGGACAGAGCGGCACGACCGGGACACCCTCACGTGCCGCCATGGAGTAGAACTCCCGGACGAGGGCGCCCCCGATCCCCTTGCCCTCGTGCTCCGGCTCGACCACCGTGTGCACCGCCACGAGAGCTCCGGGAGCCGGGTCCATCACGAAGTACGCGATGACCCCGGCGGCCTTGCCTCCCTCGTAGGCCACGAGATTGCCGTGGTCCCGGTCGTCACGGATGTCGAGTGCGGCGCTCTCTGCCATGGCGGACTGCTCCCTCGTGCGTACGGGTCCGACCCGGGCGGGTCAGGGCGGTGCGGGTCAGGGCTGGGCGGGGACGGCGTGCGGGCTGCGCTCCGTAGGGGTACCCGGCACCGGCGCCGAGGCGTCCGCGCCGAGCGCGACGATGCGGTTGCCCGCGTCGACGTGGACGATGCTCGGGGTCAGCGAGCGGGCCTCGGCGTCGTCGACCTGGGCGTAACTGATCAGGATGACCAGGTCGCCGGGGTGGACGAGGTGGGCGGCGGCACCGTTGATACCGATGACGCCGGAGCCGCGCTCGCCCTCGATGACGTACGTCTCCAGGCGGGCACCGTTGTCGATGTCCACGATATGCACGAGCTCACCGGGCAGCAGGTCGGCGGCTTCCATCAACGCCGCATCGACCGTCACGGAGCCGACGTAATGCAGGTCGGCCTGGGTGACGGTGGCACGGTGGATCTTGGACTTGAACATGGTGCGAAGCATGAATTAACTCCCGATTTGTCTGCTCCCTGCCTGCTTCCCGCAGGTCAAGGGCGTTCTCCGGAGCCTACAACGATTCGCATCTTCGGTCAGCGCTCCCCAGGTCTTTCAGGACTCATGCTGACCTGCTGCGACTTTGACCCCGACCGAGGCGATCACGTCGAGGAGGTCCACCTCGCATCAGGGGCGATGTTGGAGGGTTTCGCAGGTGATGGTGTTGGAGGCACGTACTTCTTCTGCGGCGAGGGCGGCGCGGCTCTGGTCGCGATCGGTCTGACGGAGCTCCTGCTGGTCGCGCCCAGGTGGCGGGACTGCCAAGCATTCTGCGGAGGAGAGCGCCGAGCTTGCTGCCGAGTACCTGGGAGACATGCCCGACCTGGTGGCTCGGCGGGACCGTGCGGCCGCTGCTCTCGGCATTGACCTTGCCGCCGATGCCCATGTCTTGGGGCGTCTTCGCGAGGTCGCCACCGAAGAAGGCAGAAACTTCGTTCCTGATCTTCACGCCGGAGAATCATCCTTACGAATCGCTCATCAAGCCCTGAGCGTCCTCACCGACGCTGCTGGCTCGGGCATGCAGGATCCGGGCGCCTTCGTTGTCTGCCCCCTGCTGCCAGCAACATGGCCGGCGGCGGGTCGGCGCCTCTAGTGATGTCCTCAAACCCACTTTGCCCGCTTGACAACGACGATTGGGAATCAGTCACAACCGATAGTTGGCCTTACGGGCTGCCCCCCGCCAGCAGCCCGGCCAGCTCCGCGGCCGCCTCGTCGATCTCCCGCCCGCACGTCAGCAGTACGTCGTACGCGGCACCCCCGGGATCTGCGATCCCGTCTGCTCCGCAACCAGCTCCGGCCTCAATAGCCGTGACGTGAACCTCGCACTGTTCCCGCCCAGTTGTTTCAGCACGGAACCGGTCGTCGGGGCATGCCCGCGATGTGCTGGGCCCTGGTGCCCGCACTGCCCACCCGCGCTTCCGGGAGCCTGGCCGCCAACAGCCGTTCGGCCAGGGGGGAGCGGTGCACATTGCCGGTGCAGATGAAAGAGGATGGTCAGCCTAGCCGCGTCGTCGTCATCCATGGGTAGTTCTCCTCGATACCGCGGGGTGCCGTCCGGGCGCGTCACTTGACCCCACCCCGCAGCAGCACTGCTCCGTGGGACAGCTCCTCCTCGGCGCATGGACGCGGCGGCGGGGTCTGTGCGGCCGACGGGTCGCCGTATCCGTATCCCCCCTGCCTCGGCTCGGCTTCGGTGGCCGCCGCGACCCGGTCGCGCGGGGTCTTTCCGGCCCGTACGACCAGGAGTGCGCCGTGGGCGAGAGCGGCGAGGGCCACCGTGTCGGCCACGGGCAACAGCGGGGCAGTGTCGACGATCACGGCCTCGTAGCCGGCGGCGAGTTCGCGCAGCAACTCCGCCTTCGCCGGGCAGCGAACTGGTGACGACGATGACCCCAGGGCTGCCTCGGCCCGCGCCGAGTGCCCTGCGGCACCGGCGGCGAGCGGCTGCTGCGGGCTGTCCTTGTCGAAGGTAATCGAGCTGAGTACGGGCAGGCCGGTGAGGGCAGCCAAGGCGTCCGCAGACTTGAGGGTGACGTCGAGGGTCTCCCGGAGCAGGGCGGCCCCCCGCACCCAGCAAAAGACCGGCGATCAGGCCCACGGCAAGGACAGCACGGTGCCGATCGGCGCTTCCGCGGTGATCCGGCCGACGAGTTCGTCCGGCGTGGTGTCGAGGCCCAGGGAGGAGACGAGGTGCCGGGTGACCTGACGACTGGTCACAATCGCTGGGTACGACTGGACCTGAGCCAGCGAGAAGCTGTTGCCGTGCTGGAGCTCGCTGGTTTCGCCGCCGGACCGGGCGGAGACGAACAGCTGGGCGTGCGCCTGGTAGACGGGGGTCGAGAGCGCAGTGGCCGCCCAGCCGGCAGAGACCCCGAGCAGGGTGCAGACGATCACGACGGGCCAGCTCCTGGCCAGCGCTCTCAGGATGCTGCGAAGTTCCAAGATGTGCACCTCATCGGGTCGTTCGGGCAGCGCACCCGGCCAGGTTAGAATAATTTGTCGGGTTTGTCTGGCCACAATAGGAGCCTGACCGGAGGAGTCCTTCATGCTGCCAGCCCATATCGCCGTGCTGATCACCAGTCACAACCGCCGCGAGAAGACCCTGTCCGCCCTCTCTGCCCTCCACCTGCAGCGCGGACTGCCCGAGGCCACGGAGGTGCGGATCCACCTCGTGGATGCGGGCAGTACCGACGGCACACCCGAGGCGGTCCGCGCGGCGCACCCGCGGGTCGAGGTGGTGACGGCCGGCGACGACGTCTACTGGGGCCAGGGCATGCGCATCGCGAGCCGCAACAGCCACGCCGCGGGCATGCCGCCCTGGGAGTACCAGCTCTGGCTCAACGATGACGTGGTGCTGGACCGGGACGCTCTCGCCGTCCTGCTCGACACCGTACGGGCCGTCGGGCCCGGCGCCGTCGTCGTCGGCGCGGTGCGCGCGCGAAACGGCGTGCATACAACGTACTCCGGACGGAACGGCCGCGCACTCACCCTGGTCGAGCCCACAGGACGGCCCGAGCTCTGTGAGACGTACAACGGCAATGTGGTGCTCCTGCCCCGCGCAGTACATCAACGGATCGGCGACATCGACAAGGTCTTCCGGCACGGCATGGGTGACTACGACCACGGCTTCCGCGCCCGTCGGGCCGGCATCCCCGCCTATGTGAGCCCACGCCACGTAGGCAGCTGCGACCGCAACCCGCCGGACACCGGCTCCCGCGAACCGGGCATCGGGGTGCGTGAGGCGCTGCACCGCGTCACCTCGCAGCGCGAACTGCCGCCCCGCCAGTGGTGGGTGTACTGCCGTCGGCACACGTGGCCGTGGGCGCCGCTGCTGATGTTCTCGCCGTACGTGAAGACCGCCGCGCGGGCGCTGGCCGGGGGGCGCGGGGCGAACGGGGAGTACCGGCGGTGACCGTAACGATCGCTCCTGCCGCCAGGCCCGGCGCTCGGCTGCTGTGGATCACCGGGCTCGGCACCGTCGCTGTGGCCCCCCTGGTGCCCCGGTTCGCCCACGGCGTCGACCCGGCGGCCCGCGAATCCCTCTCCGGCCCGCAGCTGCTCTTTTCCCAGGGCGTGGTCCTGCTGGTCCTCATCGCGGCGGCCGCCCTCGTGACCCGCCAGGTGTTCCAGGACGTGGCGGCCGACACGCGCCCGTCCAGGACCGGCCGGGGGCTCGCCTGGGCCGCCGTCGCGTTCACTGCGGGCCCCGTCCTGTCGGCCGTGTTCGGCGAGCACGGCGCTCTGGACGCGAAGGTGGTGTTCGCGCCGCTGCTGTTCGCCGCCCTCTACCTGTGCCCTCGCCGCCCCTTCCCCGAGGTGCTGCGCCAACTCCGCATCATCTTGCGCTGTTACGTCTGGGGCAGCTTGCTCAGCGTCCTGGTCGCACCGGGCTGGGCCTTCCTGTTGCCCGCCCACGGCGACGGGAGGCGGGACTTCCTCGGCCTCGGCTGGGGCCAGTTCACGGGCCTTGCCCCCAACCCGAACCATCTGGGGCCCCTGATGGCTGTGGCTCTGCTCCTCGAAGTCACCCCGGTGGGGCGGTGGCGCGGCCGTGCAATCCATGCGGCTGCCGCGCTCCTCGCCCTGACGCTCACCCAGTCCCGAACGGGCTGGATCTGCGCCGCCTCGGTGTTCATCGTGCACGGCGCATGGGGCCGGACCGCGCTCCGCAGGCAGCTGCTCACCGTCTTCGGGGGCGCCGCCGCCCTGATGGTGCTGATGGCGGCCCCCGTACAGGCCGCGCTCGTGCGGCTCGCCGCCGATCCGATGTACGGGGGCTTCAACGGCCGCACCCTTGCCTGGCGGCTCGCCTACGACGAGTTCGAGCGCAATCCGCTGTTCGGTTACGGGCCCACTCTGTTCAGCCCGGCCCACCGACTGGAGCTCTTCGGCACCACGGACCACTGGATCGGCCAGGCGCACAGCCAGGTCATGCACACGCTCGGGGCCTCCGGTCTGATCGGGTTCGCCGGGCTGTGTCTGCTGGTGAGCTCCCTGGTCGTACAGGCCCGGCGGGCCTCCGCGCACACCAGTGGCCTCTCGACCGCGCTGGTGACCCTACTGATCGTGGCGTGCATCACCGAGGCTCCGTTGCGCGCTCTCGACGGACTGTCCGCCCCCGTTCTGCTGCTCACCGTGGTGTGGTGCGTTCTGCTCCACGGAACCCCCTTCCCCACCTCTGCAACCCAGGAGCCGTCAGATGTCCCGTAGAACCGCGCTGATCACCGGCATCACCGGACAGGACGGCTCGTATCTCGCCGAACTCCTGCTCTCCAAGGACTATCTGGTGCACGGCCTGATCCGCCGCTCGTCCACCTTCACCACCCAGCGGATCGACCACCTCTACCAGGACCCGCACGAGCCGGACGCCCGGCTCCGCCTGCACTACGGGGACCTGGCCGACGGCTCCCGCATCGCCACCCTCCTGGAGCACACCCGGCCCGACGAGGTCTACCACCTGGCCGCCCAGTCGCATGTCCGTGTCTCGTTCGACGAGCCGGAGTTCACCGGCACCACCACGGGCCTCGGTACCACCCGGCTGCTGGAGGCGATTCGGATGACCGGGCTGCCGTGCCGCTTCTACCAGGCATCCAGCTCGGAGATGTACGGGACCACTGCGCCCCCGCAGTCGGAGGAAACGCCCTTCCACCCGCGCTCCCCGTACGCCGCCGCCAAGGTGTACGCCTACTGGATCACTCGCAACTACCGAGAGGCCTACGGCATCCACGCCGTCAACGGCATCCTCTTCAACCATGAGTCACCCAGGCGCGGGGAGACCTTCGTCACCCGCAAGATCGCCCAAGCCGCGGCCCGGATCGCCCGCGGCGAGCAGGAGTTCCTGCACCTCGGCAACCTGGAGGCCCGCCGCGACTGGGGGTACGCGCCCGAGTACGTGGACGCGATGTGGCGGATGCTCCAGTGCGAGAAACCGGACGACTATGTGGTCGCCACCGGCACCAGCTACAGCGTCCGGGACTTCCTCACCTTCTGTTTCGAGCGTGCGGGCCTGGACTGGGAGCGCCATGTGCGCTTCGACGAGAGGTACTTGAGGCCCTCGGAGGTCCCCGACCTGATCGGCGACGCGTCGAAGGCGCAGCGCGAGCTGGGCTGGCGGCCGACCGTCCTCGCCCCCGAGCTCGCCCGCATCATGACCGACGCCGAGCTGGGCGCACCCCTGCCCGAGGGGCAGGTGACCCGATGACCCCGCCGACCGTCCTTCATCTGAGCAACGACCGGGCCACGGGGCCTCATCTCAGCTTCGGCCCCGCGTTCGCGGCGCTCACCGCAGGCGGCCTGTTGCGCCATGAGCCTGTCGTACCGCTCGCGCTCCTCGGCGCCGGCCCCGACGAGGCGGTACGTACGATCGGCCGACTCGCCGCGCAGGCCCGGCCCGCGGTCGTCCTCGTCCAGTCCCCCGGCGCTTTCCCCTGGCAGTCCGCCGACGTGGCGGCGCTGCTGCGCGCGGCCGGCTCGCCGCCGGTGATCTTCTGGGAGGGCGACGCGTGGGGTGGGCGCAAGCCGCTGCCCGCAGGCGCCGTTGCCTGGCTGCGCCACGCCGACGCGGTCTACAGTGTCGCGCTCGGCGGGCAGGCCACCCTCTTCGGCAGGCACACGTCCGCACCCGTGCGGTACATCCCGCAGACGGTGCCCGACAGGCTGCGTACCGCCGAACCCGTACCCCCGATCGAGGAGGCGCTGTACGACGCGGTGCTGATCGGCGGCCACTATGTGCGCTTCGGGTGCTTCGAGCGCGTCGACGACGCCCTGGACCGCAAGCGCGCCGTCAAGGGCGTGCTGCGCCTGCCAGGCATGCGGGCCGCCCTTCACGGGCACGGCTGGAAGGGCCCCGCCGCGCACGGCCCACTCCCCTTCGACCAGCAGGTCAGGGCCATCCGCGAGGGACGTCTGAGCTTCAACTGGGACCATTTCCGCCGCTACCCGGGCTCCTGCTCCAACCGCCTGCCGATCAGCCTCTACGCAGGTCGGCCCCACATCACCTCCCGGGTGCGGGGCGTCGACTGGCTGCCCGGACCCAAGCAGGGCCTGCACCAAGCCGACACACCCGCCGAAGTCGTCGACACCGTAAGGGAGCTGCTGCGCCGCGAGCCGGCCGAGTTGCACCGAGCGGGGCTCGCCGGACACCACTGGGTCCGGGACCGGCTCACCAACGAGAACGCCCTGCGCCATATGCTCGCCGGACCGCTCGGCATCGACCGGCCGCCCGCCGAGCCCTGGCAGGCGATCGCCGCGATGGACACGGCCGCTGTATGAGCACCACCGCGCGCAGCCTGGGCTGGAACTACGGCGGCTCCGCACTCGGCATACTGCTCCAACTCGGCTACACGGCGGTCACCGCGCGCCTGGTGGCCCCCGATGCCTTCGGCGCGTATGCCACCGCGGTCAGTGTCGCTATCCTGCTCGGCTACGTCGCCAACTCCGGCCTGGCCACCTGTGTGCTGCGCGCCGAGCAGCTCACCAGGTCCCTGTTGTATACCGTCTTCGCCCTCGCCGCCGTCTTCGGCGTCGTCTGCTTCTGCGCAGCGCTGTTAGCCGCCCCGCTGCTCACGGCGGTCTGGGAAGGCCCGCATACGGCTGGGATGCTGCGGGTGCTGGCCACGCAGTTCCTGGTCCAGCCCGCCGCGCTCGCGGCGGTCGCAGCGTTGCGCAGACTGGAGCGTCCTGGTGTGGCGGTTCGCGCCGAACTGACCGGTCAGACTACGGGGTCGATCCTGGCGCTGGCGCTGCTGCTGGCAGGGTGGGACCCCTACGCCCTGGCCGCCGCGCTGCCGCTGTCCGCAGCCTGCACACTGGTCCTGGCAGCCTGCTCCCTGGTGCCCGAATGGCGCCGCTCGCCGACCCGCGCACGGCGGTGGTACCGGCGGCGTTCCCACCCGGCGCCCGCAGCACGGACGCCGATGGAGTCCGGCACCCTGCCGGTTGTCAGTGCGCCCGCACGGCTGCCCGTCGGCCATCCGGTGCCCGCTCGCGAACTGCTCCGCTCCTCCGGCTTCTTCACTGCGTGGGGCCTGGTGCAGTCCGCAGCCAACAACGCCCCGCTGTGGCTGGCGGGCGCCACCTTCGGCGCTGCCACGGCCGGACACTACTCGCGGGCCGCGCTGCTGACCGGTATCCCGCTGACCGTCCTGGCTCAGGGCCTCAACCGGGCCTCGACCCCGGCGCTCGCCGCCGCCCGCTCGGCCGGGCGGATTCCCCAGCAGGCGGTGCATGACGTGCTGTGCTCGGCATCCGCCATGGGGCTCATCGGCCTGGGCGCGCTCGCCGGTCTCGGCCCGGCCATGCTGCTCGTGTTGCTGGGACCGGCCTGGGAGACGGCCGCCGGCCTGGTGCCGGTGCTCGCGGCCGGGGGCGCACTGGCGATGCTCTGCTCCACCGGGAACTCCGTCGACACGGTCCGCAGGGACATCGGGGCCCTGCTGCGCACCCAGTTCGCCTGCATCGGTACGACCGCGCTGCTCCTGGGTCTCGCATGGGCGCAAGGCAGCCTGCTGCTCGCCGCCCTCGCCACCGTGGCCGCCCCGCTGGCCGGCCATCTCGTCCAGCTCACCCACTGGCGCACTGCCAAGGTCCTCGCCGTACGCCCGCTGCTCACCGCGCACGCCGTGCACGCCGGGATCGGCACCGCCCTCGGCCTCTCGGCCGCTCTGGGCCTGCACTCCCAGCCGCCGCACACAGCGCTGCTGCTGGGACTCGGCGCGATGCTCCCGGTGGTCCTCCTGTGCGCCGCGCTCCGTACCCGTCTGCCCGTCTACGCCGCGGCCCGCCGTCACGGTCTCGGCCGATCCGACCCGAGGAGCCACCCATGCACATCGGCCTCGCAGGCCCCGTAGACCTGACTCCGCTCCAGCACCTGCTGCCCGCGCGGCTCCCCGCCGTCTACAGCGGGCCCAGCACCGGCTGGCTCGCCAGGACCTGGCTGGAGCAGGGGCACCGGCTGACGGTGTACGCACTGAGCGGCGCCGTTACCGAGCGGCAGGTGTACGGCGGCGAGGGGATCGACCTCGTCGTCGTACCGATGCGGTCCAGCGCGCGGCACCGGGGCGTGGATTTCTTCCGCCATGAGCGCCGGGTGCTGACGGCCGCTCTGCGCGACCACCCCGCCGATGTCATCAGCGCCCACTGGACGTACGAGTTCGCGCTGGCCGCGATCAGGAGCGGCCTGCCCTCGTTCGTCACCGCTCGGGACACCCCGCTGCGCTGTGCCTGGGAGATGCGCAGCGCCTACCGCTGGCTGCGGCACTCCATGGCCCTCCCGGCCGTGCACGGCGCCACCGCGCTCAGCGCCAACAGCCCGTACACCGCGCGGCATCTGCGCCGGGTGCTGGGCGTACGGCGGCCGATCGAGGTCATTCCCAACGGGGTACGGATGGAGCACCTGCCCGCCGCCACGGCGCCGCCCGACGCGGCTCCGGTGTTCGCCACCGCCGCGCAGGGCTGGGGACGGCTCAAGAACACCGGCACGCTCCTGCGCGCCTTCGCGCTCGTACGGGCCGAACTGCCCCACGTCCGGTTGCTGCTGTGCGGGGACGGGCACGACGCGCAAGGGCCGGCCCGGCAGTGGGCCGCGGCGCGCGGGCTCACCGCCGGGGTCGAATTCGCCGGCCCGCTGGCGCACCACACGCTGTTGCGCAGGATCGCCGCCGAGGCCCATGCGCTGGTCCACCCGTCCCGTGTCGAGTCGTTCTCGATGATCACTGCCGAGGCGATGGGCATGGGGCTCCCCGTCATCGTGGGCGAACGCAGTGGGGCCGTGCCCTGGGTCGCCGGGGACGGCGGTCTCGCCGTGGACGTCAACTCGCCCGCGGCACTGGCCGGCGCCATGAGCCGGCTGGCCCGAGACCCGCGGCTGCGGGCCCGGCTCGCGGCGGCGGGTCGCAGCCGTACGGCGGCCTGCTTCGACCTGCGGGACGTGGCCGCCGCGTACACCAGCTGGTTCACGAAGGAAGGCAACCGCCCATGACCACCGCCGCGCCCCTCGTCCTGCACATCAGCAATGAGCCCGCGCCGTTCGGGCCGCACACCGGCTTCGCACGCGGCTTCGCCGGCCTCGTCGAGGAGGGCCTGCTGCGGTACGTCTGCGTCGTCCCCGCTGCCGGGGACGAACTGCCCGCCCTCCGGCCGGAGCTGGTCTTCGTCCAGTCGCCCCAGTCGTATCCGTGGACGAAGCGGCAGGTCCGCGAGTGGCTGCGGACGGCCGGGGATCCGCCGGTCTCGGTGTGGGACGGTGACGCGTGGGGCGGACCGACCAAGCCGCTTCGAGAGCGGAACCTGGTATGGATGCGGTGTGCACAGGAGGTCTTCAGCGTCGCTGTGGGCAAGCAGGCGGTGATGCTGCGGCGAGCCTGCGGCCGGCCGGTGCGGTACGTGCCGAACGTCGCACCGCTGCATTTGCTCGGCCCCGACGCAGAGTGCGGGCCCGGACCGGCCCGCGGCGGCGTGACCATGGTCGGCAAGCGACTCACGTACTTCGGCGTCGAGCTGATCCCCGACGACCGGGAGCGGGCCCTCCTGGTGAAGGAACTGCACAAGGTGCCCGGTTCGCGGCTGTCCGTCTACGGCAAGGGCTGGCGCGGCCCGTACGCGCGCGGACCCGTCCCGTTCGCCGAGCAGATGGCCGTGATGAGACGGGCTTTGATCACAGCGGGGTGGAACCGCTACCGCGGCTACACCGGCTACTTCTCCGACCGGTTGCCCATCGCCATGTGCGCCGGCCGGGTGCATGTCACATCGCGTCAGCCGGCTCTGGAGTGGCTGCCGGGCCCCGACCGTGGCCTGCACCTCATGGGTACCCCGCGCGCCGCGGCCGAACGCGTCCGCGAACTGCTGCGCCGGGATCCCGCCGAACTCCTCGCACAGGGACGGCGAATGAGCGAGTGGGCCCGAGCCCGGCTCACCGAACGGCAAGCCCTGCTCCACATGCTCTCGCCGTACATCCCGCTGCCCGCCCCGCCCACCGACCCGTGGGCCGGGCTCGCCGCCCTGGACTGTTAGGAGCTGTCCGGCCGATCACGGCTGGTGGGAGATCTGGCTGACTGTGGTGTCCGCGCTGCGATCTGAAGTCGATTGCCCGGGCTGAAATAGTGCGCGATCATCGCCGGGTGAACAACGCCGAGGGCCAGGCATTGGTACGAGTTGTGCAGACATGTTCCGCCTGCCCGTCTCAGTGGGACGCCTGGACAGCCGACGGCCAGTACCTGTATCTCCGATACCGGCATGGCGAAGGCTGCGTCGAACGGCACCCCGACCCCGAAACCGACACACCCGACAGCTGGAACGAGGGCCTTTCAGAGCTCCTGGTCGAGTGGGATGACGGCACCGACGGTGGTCTCATCAGCCTCGAGGCATTCCTCGCGGCCGCAGGCTTGACGCTGGCACCGGGTGCATCGGTGAGTTGAGCGTCATGCGACTCGGTCACGTGCGGAGCCAGATGGTGAGGGCGGCTGCGGTGACCGTCATGACCTCGTCGACTTGGCCGGCGGACACGGTCCGGACCAGATTGGCCCGGCGTGCGGACGGAGCCGAAGCTGCGGACCGGCGGGGCCCGTTGCCGGATCCCCGACAGGGAACGGCACCGGCCGAAGTGGCAGCTCGCGCTGGACATGCTCGACGAACTGGCCGCCCTCGGACTGCGGCCGGCGGTGCTGGTCGCGGACACCGGTTACGGGGCGAACGCCGACTTCCGCCACGGCCTGGAAGACCGCGGGCGGGCCTATGCGCTGCAGGTCAGGCGTGAGATGACCGCCCATGCCGAGCCGGCCGTGCCGCACCAGCCGCCCTACGGCGGGCTCGGGCCGCGTCCGCTGCCCCGCTACCGCGCCCGGCCGGTCAGCCTGCGCGAACACGTCCTGGCCGGACGCGTTCACCTCCACACCCCCGACAGCGTCGAGGACCCTTCTGAAGCCGGAGAAGTCGACGACGAGATGGTGGTCGACCGGGATGCCGGAGATGTCCTCGAAGGTACGGACCGCACAGGCGGCCCTGCCGAACTGGAAGGCCCAGTTGAACGGGGCGTACTGGGCAGTGCTGCGGGAGCCGTCCGGCAGCAGGCAGCTGGGGATGTCCACCATCAGGTCGCGCGGCACGCTGACCACGGAACCCCGGCTTCGGTCCGCGGAGAGGTGGATCAGCAAGGTGGTGTCGGAGCGTTCGCTTCCTTGTCCGAGCCGAGCACCAGGATGTTCTGGGCCTTGCCAGGCGCGGGGCGGGGTCGCTTGCCGTGGTCTGCGGCGAGGGCCCGGGCGGCGGCCTCGTCGGTGCGGATGTTGCCGTCGAGCCGCTGGTAGAGCAGCCAGCCGGCACCTGCCGTCACCGCGAACAGTAGGACGGCGCCGATACCGAGCCGTCTCAGGACCTTGCGACTGCGCCACCAGCTCTCAGGTACCGGCATGGATCAAGCCCTCCACTCCGTCGGCAAATCGCTGTGCCATTGACTCGACCGTGTAGAGCTCGGCATCCGTCCGGCAGGCGGAAAGCAGTCTGTCGTAGAGTGCGGGCCGGGTGAGCAGATCCGTGACGGCCGCGCTGTACGCGTCCAGGCCACCATCCACGACAAGGGCATTGCGGCCGTGCTGCAGATACTCGAACTCGGGCCCGTGCGCGGCGTGGGTGGTGGTGACCAGGGGCGTGTCCAGCGCGAACGAGTCGACCGCGGCGAGCCCCACCGCGCCGGGCACCAGCAGGACGTCGGCGACAGCGCCGAGCCGGGCCTTCTCCTCAGCGGTGGCCGTCCCCACATACACGACGGGACCGCCCGTGCGCTGGACTTCCTCCACCAGGTGTCGCTGCGCCCCGTCGCCCGCGACGAGCAGCCTGAAGCCGGGCAGCAGTTGCGCAACCCGGTCGGCCGCCGCCAGCAGGAACGGGATACGTTTGGCGGCGTCGAGGCCGCCGACGTACAGCGCGGTACGGCCGGGGCGCAGCCCGTACGACTGCCGCAGGGCCGAGCGTTCGGTGCCGGGGATACGGGAACGGGCTACGGCCAGGGCCCTGGTGTCCACGGTGTTGCGGACCGTAGTGACCCGCTGTTCGGGGAAGCCCTCGCCGATGACGTGCCGGGCGCCCTTCTCCGTATAGGCGAAGAACCAGCGGGCCCGCTGGGTCAGAGTGCGCTTGGCTGCGCGCAGCGGAGCCGGGTGGCTGCGCGTGTAGGTCCCGCCGTGGCCCCACAGCCCGACGGGTGGGCCGCCACGGCTCAGCAGTGCGCGGTAGTTCTCCAGGCTGTGCAGGGACTGGCCGAGGACCAGGGCGTCGCAGTCGCGGGCGAGGGGGCCCAGGCGGCGCCAGACGAGATGGCGGCCGGCGAGGCTGAAGGTGCGCTGCGGCAGTAGGACCGTTCCGGCAAGGGCGCAGGCGTCGGCGCGCCGGATGTCCTTGCCCCAGGGTCGGCCGTGGGCGATGGTCAGCTCGATGTCTCGGCCGGCGAGTTCGCGGGTCAGGCGTTCGTAGAAGGCGAGACGGTAGCCCGGCACGTACTGCTGTACGACGACGGCTCTTTTCACCGGGCCGCCCGCGCCGCCTGGGCAGGCATGCGCCCGTCCTGGGCGGCGGTGTCCGCGCGGAAGAGCACCAGGTCGCACTGGAGCATCTGGCCGGTGCGCGGGTCGGTGAACCCGGGCACGACGGACATCAGGGTGAGGCCCAACTCGCCCTGGGTGAGGGCGAGGGCGTCGTCGAAGAGCAGGCCGTCCCGGTACAGGGGCACGAAGGACGTCTCGGTCTGGATGCCGACGCACTCGCTCGCGTACCGACCGGCGCCGCGCAGCACATGCGCCTCGTACCCCTGGACGTCCATCTTGAGGAACACCCGCTCGCCGGGGGCAACGATCTGCTCCCACAGTTCGTCGAGGCGGCGGATCTCGGCGGTCTGTCGGCTCAGGTAGGCGGCGTGCGGGGCGGCCGCGCGGTGGCGTTCGAGCATGGGAAGGACGGAGCTGCTCGCACCCGCGTTGCCCGCGACGTTCATGACAATGGTCCCGGAGTGGTCGCCGAGCGCGTACGGCAGGACCGTCCAGGCCGGGTCGGACGCCGCCCTGCGGTGGAGCTCCATGCGTGGGCCGGTGAGCGGCTCGAAGGAGACGATACGGCCGCGGTAGCCGGAGTGGCGGAGCATCGTGCCGTAGCCGCCGGCGTGTGCACCCGCGTCAATGACGAGGCCGACATCGAACTTTCGGAGCAACTGCACGAGTTGCTGACCGCTCCAGCTTGCCGGATAGCGCGCGATATCGATGCCGAGGCGCTGCATGGCGCTGCGCGTACGGTGAAGAAGGGTCACTGTCGTGCTCCTTTGTATGCTGCCCAGAGGAAACGGGGATGCCCCCACAGATCCCGGCGCCACAGCCGGCGCGGTTCGCTGCAGAGGCGGAAGAGCCATTCCAGGCCGTGTCGCTGCATCCACAGCGGGGCCTGCGGCTTGTTGCCGGAGACGAAGTCGAAGGCGGCGCCGAGCACCGCGGGGTGCGCGGCGGCGAGCCGGGCGGCCTCGTAGTCCTGTTTGGGGGTGCCGAGGCCGAGCCAGACGATCTGGGCGCCGCTCGCGCGGATCCGGTCAAGCTGCGACTGCCGTTCCCCGTCGGTCGTTCGCGGAACGGCGGCGACTCGGCGGCGACGATCACGGCGCGCGGGAAGCGGGCGCACAGCTCGGCTCCCAGCTGTTCCAGTACTGCGGGGGTGGAGCCGAGGAGGTAGTGGCGCAGGCCCACATCCTGGCCGGTTCGGAAGACGTCCAGGAAGAGGTCGGGGCCGTACACCCGCATCGGCGGCAAGGAGCGGCTCCGGTGGACGATCCGGTTGGCCCACACCACCCCTTGTCCGTCGGGGAGGTTGAGCGTCGCGGTCCGCAGCACCTGGCCCAGTCGCGGGTCCCGGTCGGCGAGGGCGAGGGTGTACGCGTTGCAGAGGTGGACGTCAGCCGCCACGCCCTCGGTTGCGAGCCGGACGGCCGCGGCGGCCGCGGCGGCCGGAGTCGCAGCGGCCACAGGAACCCCGGCGCACAGGTCGGTGGTCAGGCCGGTGGACACGTCCGTACGCGTTGTGGCCGGCAGGCGCACGTCCCTGCCCGTCAACTGCTTGCCGTATCGATCGCTCGGCCGCCAGCCGGTGAGGGTGTGGATGCGTGCGGTGTCGGGCAGCCGGCGCTCCATGTCCTCGAAACCCTGGCCGTACGCCTGGTGGTAGGGGACCAGCCGGATGTCCGAGTTGCTGGCGCTGCGTGCGATGACGCGGGCGGCCAGCCCTGCGATGGTGGTCTCTTCCTCGACGGCCTGGCGCACCAGCCGGGGCACGACCATCCCGTACGCGGGGCTCTGCCGCGGTCCGACCGTGTTGAACAGCCGTACCACGATGGTGGGCAGGCCCAGTTCGCGGTGGTAGGCGAAGGCGAGGATCTCGTCGACGGCCTTGGCGGTGGAGTACGACCAGCGCGCCACGCTTGTGCTGGCGACGAGCACTTCGCGGCGGTAGCGGTGGGCCGCCTCGATGACGGTCTCGGTACCGCGGAGGTTGGTGGTGAACGAAAGTACGTCGAGGGATTCATACGCCGCCTGTTCGGTTGCGGTATCCGAGTGATGCGGAACGGCATCTGTTATATGCCGCTGACAAAATAGCCCCTTTTGTCACAACCTGTAACGAACAACACGGCTCGCATCGCACGCAGATCGGAGAAACGTCAGATGGGATCAACAGAGACCTCAGCACGACGGAACGTTCTGGTAGTTGGACTGGGAAATGTGGGGCTGCCGCTGGCGGTGCGTGCTGCGGAGGCGGGCTTCCGGGGCACCGGCCTGGACACCAACGAGCAGCGCGTCAAGCGGCTGGAGGCCGCCGACTCGTATATCAGCGGGCGAGGAAGTTCCGGGGCGGTGTGTGGCCAACCATCGTTCGACGGAGTGGCCAAATAGGAATGGACGGATGGCTGCACCCTGCGGCTCACCTGGCTGCTTGGCTATCGACAGGTCGGACATCGACGCGCCGGCCTCCGCCAGGGCAAGGGGCCCGACCCGTCCTGGCCTCGGCGGGGTGCGCCCCACGCCGCATGCATTGAAGCAATGCATCGCCACTTCGACCAGCGGGTACGGCAGGGGGCGCACCGATCAGGCGGCGCCGCGAGGGTGTGGCCATCCACGGACCAGCAGGGCCCGTACGACGCCCATCACGAGCATTACGGCTGGTCAAGTGGCATGTAGGCCGTGCGCTACCAGCACACGAGGGATCTTGTGACCAGCAGTGCAAGAGCCAAGTCTCCGGTGTGGGGGCGGGAGGCCGCCGAATTCCCCCACTGCCGTCTCCGAGGTCAGCAACGGCGGGACATGATCGGGACCGATGCTGACTACTTTCAAATGGCTGGAGCAGCAAAAGATCTACTGACCGTCAACACTGGGCCATTCACCATGACAACCGGCGGTGGTCGCCGCGTCCGAATCCCACGGCACCTGCTGGTATCAACCAGCCAGCCCGAGGCGTACGACTCGAAGCCCGATACAGACTTCACCCAGCTTCGCGAGGAGAACGTGAACGCCGAGGGCTTCGGCCAGGCCGCCTGAATCAGGCCGGCAACGCGGCCGGTCCGGCTTGCTGGGCACAGCGATTGGACACGGCGCGGGCCAGCGCGTCGTCGGACCCGGCGCTGAGTAAGAGGACGTCTCAGTTGGGGCGGGCAAGAGGCAGACGAGCCGGAGCAGGATGGGTGTCACGTAGGCAGGGTTGTTGTCACCGGGACGGTTGTTGTCACCGGGACCGTTCCCTCAGCGCTGTGTGATCCTGGCGGCGACCGGCAGATGGTCGCTGCCGGTGGCGCCCCCGCCGACGTGGTGCGCCGTCAGTACCTCGCCTCCGCGAACGGCGACCTCGAAGCCCTGCGGGCCACCCTGGCCGATGACGTGGAATGGACCGAGATGGCGGGCTTCCCCCTGGCCGGCACCTACCGCACCCCCAACGGCGTCACCTCCGCCGTCATGGAACAGCTGGGCAAGGACCGGGCCGACTGGACCGCCCACGACGACACCTACGTCGTCGACGGCGAGAACGTCGTGGTCCTGGCCCGCTACACCGCCACCAACAAGGCCACCGACAAGGACATCGACGTCCGTGTCGCCCACCACTTCATCGTCCGCGGCGGCCGCATCGTCCGCTTCGAACAATTCGTGGACACCGCCAAAGTCCGCGACGCCATGAACGCCTGAAACCGCGACGCAAGGGCCGGACTACACGAACACTGCCTGAGCCAGCTTACTCCTGCTCGTCATCGTCCTCCCTCGAGGTCGATGAGCCACGGCGCCGACCCCCGAGAGCACAGGTGCCCTGGGTCATCACCCTCGATGCGGATCGACGGAGAGCGCCCGAGCCCGCCCGATCTCATGAGGCTGCGGGCAAGCGGTGCCGATCTCGCCGAGTCCGACCAGCCCGACGTCGTCGGCGAGGTCATCAGAAGGCGAAGGTGGCGCACTGGACGTCGCTGTGGAACCCGTCGCCCGCCCCGGTGC